>CAINEA010000719.1 GCA_903847525.1 uncultured Acetobacteraceae bacterium
CGGCACCGCCGCACGGCGCGGGATCGACGCTTATCAGGCTGTCCGAATCACATTGTCAGGCCAATCCGTCCTCGCACCGGGTTGAGCAGATACGATTTCACTTTCGGATACGGCGGTTATACTGTGGAGGCCATCAAGAAGCATTTTGATGCCTTCGTTCCATACGCCTCCTTTCAATACGTGATCTTTTTTCAGGCCGATCGCAGGTTCTTCGGCATGATGGACGCGCGAGCTTTGGTCGCGTTGCTCCAAGATCCGAACTCGATCCTGACATACTCGAAATTCGCAGAGGCCCTTAACAAGGGCAATGAAGCAGATCGCACCCTCTTGACCAAACTTCCGAGCTTCATTCCGGTAGCTGAGAGCGTCAGCAAGGAGACACAGAAGCGAGAGGCGTTGCAACGCATGGAGAGAACTGGAAAAGGGTGGCTTCCGGTCGTTGAAGCCGACGGTAAATTCGTAGGCATTGTTGATCGCTCACGCCTTATTGCAAGCATAGTTCTCGACGTGACGAACCGGCTGACCGAATCGGCGGCGCGCAACTGAATCACCTGGCATTCTGATTACCGGGAAATCATGCCCTTCTTCGTGTGTTCAAAAATCAAGAATTCCGCAGCAAAACTAGGATTCTGAAAAGATTGGGATTTCTCGTTGCACAACTCCGCTGCAAAATCGCGGCATGAAATACGGTCATGAAATACGGTTATGCGCGGGTATCGACGGACGCCCGAAACGCTTACGCACAGTAAGCGTAGGATGGGTGCAACCCATCATGTTCAGCGATGGGTTGCACCCATCCCACGCTTGCTCGCCGGCAACGATTTTGCAGCAGCGCGGGCTTCCTCGACGCCAATTCGGCCTCGGTCAGCTTCCTGCAGGGCCGGGCAGGTTAGCTCAGGGCAGTTCAGGTCAGGGCCGCCTGAATATCGGTGTGCCCGAAATCGTTTCCCTTGAATAGCAATGGGTGGCCTGTGGCGCTGGCGAGGGCATACGAAAAACAGTCGCCGATGTTCAGCCCGGCCTTGTGCCGTCCCTTGCCGTAGGCGCGGAGGGCGTCGATCGCGATCATCGCCTGCTGCGGCGTGACGGCAGCGATGTCGATCGCGGTCAGGCTGAAAAAGCGTTCCAGCCGATCGCGCCCGGCCTCGCCCTTGCGGCCTTCGATCACGCAGCTCAATTCAACGCGGGTGACCGCCGAAACCAGCCGAATGCTCGCCCGATCGATGGCCGCGATATACCGGCCCTGGTCGGCCGCATCGAACAGGATCGCAACCACGGCGGAGGTATCGATCACCATCAGGCCCACATGCCGGTTTCGTCATAGCCGATAATCTCGTCCGGGGTGCGGGCATCGACATCCGGCAGGGCCGCGCATTCCCGGCCCAGTGCGGCCAGACGCTCCGCCAGCCCGCCCGGCTGTCCGCGGCGCAACAATTCGCGCTGCAACCGCTCGGCCAGGGCGTGCCGCACGGCATCGGTCAGGGTTTCCCCGGTGAGGGCGGCGACCTCCCTGGCCAGCCGGTGGGTCTCCTTGTCCTTCAGGCTCAATGCCATTTCATGCTCCGGTTTCTAGAAATCACCCATCGATATAGAAAGCCGCCCAGTCGGCGGCAACCATGGGCTCAGCCGGCACTTTGCATCTCCGGCAGGGCTGGCGAGCCCTCCCGCAAGATGTTACCCACGCGCGCATCGCCTGCCCTGCTGATCCCGGAGAAAACCCATGACCGCCATCGCCGATATCGTCGCCCGCCAGGTTCTCGACAGCCGCGGCAACCCAACGGTGGAGGTGGACGTGGTGCTCGACAGCGGCGCCATGGGCCGCGCCGCGGTGCCGTCCGGCGCCTCCACCGGCGCGCATGAGGCGGTGGAACTGCGCGACGGCGACAAGTCCCGCTACGGCGGCAAGGGCGTGCTGACCGCGGTGGCCAATGTGGAGGGCGAGATTTTCGACGCCATCGGCGGCATGGAAGCCACCGAGCAGGTGAAGATCGACAACATCATGATCGATCTGGACGGCACGCCCAACAAATCCCGCCTCGGCGCCAACGCCATCCTCGCGGTCTCCCTCGCCTTGGCCAAGGCGGCTGCGGCCGATCTCGGCCAGTCGCTCTACCGCTATGTCGGCGGCGCCTATGCCCGCACCCTGCCGGTGCCGATGATGAACATCATCAACGGCGGCAGCCACGCCGACAATCCGATCGACATCCAGGAATTCATGATCCAGCCGATCGCCGCCGGCTCAATCGCCGAAGCGGTGCGCATGGGCTCGGAGATCTTTCACACGCTGCGCGCCGGCCTGCACGATGCCGGCTTCGCCACCAATGTCGGCGACGAGGGCGGTTTCGCGCCGAACCTGAAATCGGCCGACGAGGCGCTGGGCTTCATCATGAAAGCCTGCGAGAAGGCCGGCTACCGCCCCGGGGAGGACATCACCTTCGCCCTCGATCCCGCCTCCAGCGAATTCTACAAGGACGGCGTCTACAATTTGGAAGGCGAGGGCAAGAAGCTCGACAGCGCCGGCATGGTCGCCTATCTCGAAGACCTCACCAAACGCTACCCGATCGTCTCCATCGAGGACGGCTGCGCCGAGGACGACTGGGATGGCTGGAAGCTGCTGACCGACACGATTGGAAAAACCGTGCAGATCGTCGGCGACGATCTGTTCGTCACCAACCCCGAGCGCCTGCGCCGCGGCATCGAGCTCGGCAGCGCCAACGCCGTGCTGGTGAAGGTCAACCAGATCGGCACCCTGACCGAGACGCTGGAAACCTGCGAGCTTGCCCATCGCGCCGGCTGGAACGCGGTGATGAGCCACCGCTCCGGCGAGACCGAGGATTCCACCATCGCCGATCTCGCGGTCGCCACCAATTGCGGCCAGATCAAGACCGGCAGCCTGTCGCGCAGCGACCGCACGGCGAAATATAACCAGCTGATCCGGATCGAGGCAGAGCTTGGCCCGTCCGCGCGCTATGCCGGACGGACCATCCTGCGCCGCTAGCTGCCTACACCGGTTTCGGGATCAGCGGATCCCGAAACCGATGAACGGCGGCTGCACCACAATGGTCGGCGGGGCGATGAAGACGGCCGGCGGGCGGTAATAGGTTGGCGCATAGGCCACGACGGGCGGGGCATAATAGGGCCGCACCCATCCGCCACGCTCCCGCCATGCACGTTCTCTCCATTCGTGTTCACGCCCCTCGCGCCGGCCTTCGTAGCCCCTGCCTGCGTAACCCTGGCCTTCCCAACCCCGGTTTCCCCCGCCCTGGTTTCCCCATCCGTCGGCGCGCGCCGGAGATGCCGCGATTGCGGCGGTGGCCGTAATGGCGGCGGCGATCAGCAATGGGATCCGTTTCATATAAACCTCCTTGCCGGCGTGTCTTGATTGCCGGCTGGACGGATAAGCGCCCTCAACCATGGCGAAATCCTGGCCGAAGCGGGGTGATTTGACGGAAGCGGGCGCAAAACGGGACTAGCGCATATCGGATATTCACCTCAGTCGGTTTTTCGTGTAAACTCAGCGCGTTGCATGAGGAGATTCGGCCATGTCGGCTGGCAGGACGATGAAGCGAAGGTTGCGGGGCACAATCGCTCCGATCGTGTTTTTGTCGCTCGTCGGCTATTTCGGCTGGAACGCCGCGCAGGGGGATCATGGGCTGAAGGCCGAGGCGCTGCGCCGGGACCTGCTCGGCAAGGCCAGGGACGAGCTAACCAAGGCCGAAGGCGATCGCGATGCCTGGGAGCGGCGGGTGGCCGGGCTGCGGAACAATCACCTCGATCCCGATACACTCGACGAGCGCAGTCGGGAGATGCTCAATCTGGCCGATCCAGGCGATATCGTCGTGCTGTACCCGCCGAAGGAACGGCTGTACTAAGGCTCCTAAGCGGCCTTTGTCGCCGGCAACGGGCCGGCAATCTCTCTGCGAAATCGCCGATAGTTACGAAATTAAATTGCGCGGCGGCGCCGTAGCACGCAATCCAATAATTTTTCCACTGGGCGGTCCGCGTGTTCATCAAGCGGTTAACCGGATTTCGGTTAACTACCCCTATTGCATTGCAGCATAAGGCTTTTCCGCCCTTGGATGCTTGCTCCGCCGGGAGTTGGCGGCTAGGTCTGCATACGGACGGACAGGCAACCGCAGCGGGGGACATTCATGGCGCAGGCAGCGGAAAAGACCGGTAAGGTAAAGCCGGGTCCTAAATCGGCATCTGGCAAATCGACCTCAGGCAGATCGGCGTCCGGCAAACCGGCCGGCGCCAGATCGGGTGCCGGGAAGGGCCTCACCCTCGAACAGCTCCAGCATGCCTATCACGATATGCTGCTCATCCGCCGTTTCGAGGAAAAGGCCGGCCAGCTCTATGGCATGGGCCTGATCGGCGGCTTCTGCCATCTCTATATCGGCCAGGAAGCCGTCGTCGTCGGCATGCAGATGGCGGTGGAGGAAGGCGATGAGGTCATCACCTCCTATCGTGACCACGGACATATGCTCGCCACCGGCATGGAACCGCGCGGCGTGATGGCCGAGCTGACCGGCCGCGCCGGCGGCTATTCGCGCGGCAAGGGCGGCTCGATGCACATGTTCTCGCGTGAGCGAAACTTCTTCGGCGGTCACGGCATCGTCGGCGGACAGGTCAGCCTCGGGATCGGCCTGGCGTTCTCCAACAAGTATCGAGGCAGCGACCGCGTCAGCCTGACCTATTTCGGTGAGGGCGCGTCCAACCAGGGCCAGGTGTTCGAAAGTTTCAACCTGGCGGCGCTGATGAAGTTGCCGGTCGTGTTCATCATCGAGAACAACAAATACGGCATGGGCACATCGGTGGACCGCGCCTCCGCCTCGCGCGATCTGTCGCAGAACGGTTCGCCCTGGGGCATTCCCGGCATGGTCGTGGACGGAATGGACGTGGGCGCGGTGAAGGCTGCCGGGGACATTGCCGTCGCGCATTGCCGCGCCGGCAAGGGACCGTATCTGCTGGAGGTGAAGACCTACCGCTATCGCGGCCATTCCATGTCCGATCCGGCCAAGTACCGCACGCGGGAAGAAGTCCAGGCGATGCGCAGCCAGCACGACTGCATCGAGGCGGCGCGCCATCAGCTGGAGGCGCTCGGTGTGACGGAAGCGGAATTCAAGGCGATCGACGATGCGGTTAAGGCCGTGATCCAGGATGCCGCCGATTTTGCCCAGGCCTCGCCCGAGCCCGATCCGGGCGAACTCTATACCGACGTAATGCTGGAGGGCTAATCAGATGGCCACGCAAATCCTGATGCCCGCTTTGTCGCCGACAATGACCGAGGGCAAGCTCTCGCGCTGGTTGAAGAAAGTCGGCGAACCTGTGAAGGCCGGTGACATCATCGCCGAGATCGAAACCGACAAGGCAACGATGGAGGTCGAGGCGGTGGACGAAGGTGTCATCTCGTCGCTGCTGGTGCCGGAAGGCACCGAGGGCGTCGCCGTGAACACCCCGATCGCCGAACTGAACGGCACCGGCCAGGTCGCCGCTCCGGCTACCGTTCCCGCCGCCAAGGCGCCGGCACCGGCTGCGGCCGCTCCCGAACCCCGCCCGGCCGCTCCCGCCGCCGTCGAGCCGGACAAGGAATGGGGCGCCACCACGCCAATCACCGTGCGCGAAGCCTTGCGCGACGCCATGGCCGCGGAGATGCGCCGCGACAAGGATGTGTTCCTGATCGGCGAGGAGGTCGCCCAGTACCAGGGCGCCTATAAGATCAGCCAGGGCCTGCTGGATGAATTCGGTGCCGAACGGGTGATCGACACGCCGATCACCGAGCACGGCTTCACCGGCATGGCGGTCGGCGCCGCGCTGAACGGCCTGCGCCCGATCGTCGAGTTCATGACGTTCAACTTCTCGATGCAGGCGATCGACCAGATCATCAACTCGGCCGCGAAAACGCTGTACATGTCCGGCGGCCAGATGGGCTGCCCGATCGTGTTCCGAGGCCCGAACGGTGCGGCCTCTCGCGTCGGCGCGCAGCACAGCCAGTGCTACGCGTCCTGGTATGCCCATTGCCCCGGCCTGAAGGTGGTGGCGCCGTGGTCGGCGGCGGATGCCAAGGGCCTGCTGCGCGCCGCGATCCGCGATCCGAATCCGGTCATCTTCCTGGAAAACGAGATCCTGTACGGGCAAACCTTCGATTGCCCGACCGATCCGGATTTCATCCTGCCGATCGGCCGCGCCAAGATCGAACGCGCCGGCGAGCACGTTACAATCGTTGGATTCAGCATCTCCGTCGGCACCGCGATGAAGGCGGCGGAGATACTGGCCGAGCAGGGCATCAGCGCCGAGGTGATCAATCTGCGCTCGCTGCGTCCGCTGGACATCGGCACCATCGTCGCCAGCGTGAAGAAGACCAACCGTCTGGTCACCGTGGAGGAAGGCTGGCCCTTCGCCGGTATCGGCGCGGAGATCGCCATGCAGATCATGGAAAACTGCTTCGACTACCTCGATGCGCCACCGGTGCGGGTGCATGGCGTCGATGTGCCGATGCCCTATGCCCACAACCTTGAAAAGCTCGCCCTGCCGCTGCCCGAATGGGTGGTGGACGCGGTGCGCAAGATCGTCTGAACGGGAGCGGGGAACATGGCCACCAATATTCTGATGCCGGCACTGAGCCCGACCATGACCGAGGGCACGCTCGCCCGCTGGTTGAAGAAGGAAGGCGACCAGGTGAAGGCCGGCGATATCATCGCCGAGATCGAAACCGACAAGGCGACCATGGAGGTCGAGGCGGTGGACGAGGGCGTGCTGGGCAAGATCCTGGTCGCCGACGGCACCGAGGGCGTGAAGGTCAACGACCCGATCGCCGTGCTGATCGAAGCGGGCGAGGCCGTGCCGACCGGGGCCGCGAAGCCCGCGGCTGCCGCGCCGGCCCCTACGGCAGCGCCCGCTGCAGTGTCCGCTCCGGCGCCCGCTCCAACCATGAACGGCCATGCCGCGCAGTCCGGCGAGCGCATCTTCGTCTCCCCGCTCGCCAAACGCATGGCCCAGCAGGCCGGCATCGATCTCGCCGGCGTCAAAGGCACCGGCCCCGGTGGACGGATCGTCAAGGCCGATATCGAGGCATTCCAGCCCGACGCCGCGCGCCCGGCAGCAGCCGTTGCCGCGCCGGCCCCGGCGGCTGCGCCCGCCACCCCGAAGCCCGCCGTTGCGATCACTGTGCCGCACCGCCTGGTTCCGAACAGCTCCATGCGCAAGGTCATCGCCCGTCGCCTGACCGAGGCGAAAAGCACGATCCCGCATTTCTACGTCTCGATGGACATCGAGCTCGACGCGCTGATGAAGCTGCGCGCCGACCTCAACGCCAAATCCCCCAAGGAAGGCCCGGGCGCCTTCCGCCTGTCGGTCAACGACCTGGTCATCAAGGCCGCCGCACTCACCCTACGCCGCATCCCCACCGTGAACTCCAGCTGGACCGACGAGGCCATCGTTCTCTACGACGACGTGGACATCTCGGTCGCCGTCTCGATCCCCGATGGGCTGATCACGCCGATCGTGCGCCACGCCGATCAGAAAGGCCTGGCCGCGATCAGCAACGAGATGAAGGACCTGGCCGCCCGCGCCAAATCCGGTAAGCTGAAGCCGGAGGAGTTCCAGGGCGGCGGCTTCTCGATCTCCAACATGGGCATGTTCGGCGTCACCTCGTTCTCCGCCATCATCAACCCGCCGCAGGCCGGCATTCTCGCCGTGTCCGCCGGGCAGCAGCGCGCGGTGGTGAAGAACGGCGCGCTGGCGATCGCGACCGTGATGACCTGCACCCTGTCGGTCGATCATCGCGTGGTGGACGGGGCGCTCGGCGCGGAATGGCTGGCCGCGTTCAAGGCGATCATCGAGGATCCATTGAGCCTGATGCTCTGAGACCGCCGAGATGGGACCCGAAGTCACGCTGCGCGACGCGACGCCGGAGGATGTGCCGGCGGTGCTGCGCTTCGTCCGCGATCTGGCCGAGTACGAACGCCTGCTGCACGAGGTAACCGCCGCCGAGGCCGATTTTCAGGATCTGCTGTTTGGGCCAAACGCCTTGGCGTTCGCTGCACTGGCGGAAATCGAGGGCAGGGCGGTGGGCGGCGTGTTCTGGTATTACTCCGTCAGCACCTTTTCCGGCCGGCCGAAGCTGTTTGTGGAGGATGTGTTTGTCGAGCCCGGCCATCGCGGCGCCGGCATCGGCCTGGCGCTGTTCCGCCATGTCGCCCGCAAGGCGCTCGCGCGGGATTGCTCGGGCATGGAATGGCGGGTGCTGAACTGGAACGCACCGGCGATCGGCTTCTACCGCCGGATCGGCGCCGAACCGGTCACGGACTGGACCACGCAGCGGCTAAGCCCCGACGCGCTGCGCAACCTCGCCTCCTGACAGGAGTCAATTATGGCTGACCAGATATTCGATATCATCATTGTCGGCGGCGGTCCCGGCGGCTATGTCGCCGCCATTCGCGCAGCCCAGCTCGGCATGAAGGCCGCATTGGTGGAGCGCGAGCACCTCGGCGGCATCTGCCTGAACTGGGGCTGCATCCCGACCAAGGCACTGCTGCGCACGTCGGAGATCAACCATCTGCTGCACAATCTCGACGAGTTCGGCCTGTCGGTGGAAAACCCGAAATACGACCTCGACAAGGTGGTCAAGCGCTCGCGCGGCGTGGCGAAGCAGCTGTCCGGCGGCGTGGCGCATTTGCTGCGTAAGAACAAGGTCACGGTGATCGACGGCACCGGCAAGCTGGCAGGCAAGGGCAGGCTGGCGGTGGAAAAGGACGGCAAGCCGGTCGCCACGCTCACGGCCCCGCACATCATCCTGGCCACCGGCGCCCGCGCACGGTCCCTGCCGGGGATCGAGGCGGACGGCAAGCTGATCTGGACCTACAAGGAAGCGATGGTTCCGGCCGCCATGCCGAAATCGCTGCTGGTGATCGGCTCGGGCGCCATCGGCATCGAATTCGCCAGCTTCTACCTGAACATGGGCGCCGTGGTTACCGTCGTCGAAGTGATGGACCGCGTGCTGCCGGTCGAGGACGCCGAAATCTCCACCCTCGCGCAGAAGGCGTTCGAAAAGCAGGGCATGAAGATCCTGACCGGCGCCACCGTGAAGGGCGTCAAGAAAGGCAACGACAGCGTCACCGTGACCGTGGAAGCCGGCGGCAAATCGCAGGAGATCACCGTGGACCGGGTGATTTCCGCCGTGGGCATCGTCGGCAACGTGGAAAACATCGGCCTGGAAGACACCGGCGTGAAGGTGGAACGCACGCATGTGCTCACCGACGGCTACGGCCGCACCGGGGAACCGGGGGTCTACGCCATCGGCGACCTGACCGGCCCGCCCTGGCTCGCGCACAAGGCCAGCCACGAAGGCGTGATCTGCGTGGAAAAGATCGCCGGGGTCGCCGATGTGCATCCCATGAATGTCCTCAACATCCCCGGCTGCACCTATTGCCGCCCGCAGGTGGCCTCCGTCGGCATGACCGAGGCGCGGGCCAAGGAGGCCGGATACGAGGTCCGCGTCGGCCGCTTCCCGTTCATCGGCAACGGCAAGGCGATCGCGATGGGCGAGCCGGAAGGCCTGATCAAGACCGTGTTCGACGCCAAGACCGGCGAACTGCTCGGCGCGCACATGATCGGCGCGGAGGTCACCGAAATGATCCAGGGCTACGTCATCGCCCGCACCCTGGAAGCGACCGAGACCGAGTTGATGCATACGGTCTTCCCGCACCCCACCATCAGCGAAGCCATGCACGAGAGCGTGCTTGACGCCTACGGCCGGGCCATCCACTTCTAGCCTGAGCATTTGGACTGGCAGAATGGCAACGCGCGTAGTGATCGATCACCGGGAGGCGCCGCGCCATCCCGAGAAGTTGGGCCGGCCGGACAACCCAATCCAGCGCAAGCCCGCCTGGATCCGGGTGAAGGCGCCCAACCATCCCGTGTACCACGAGACCCGCACTCTGATGCGCGAGAACCGGCTGGTCACGGTCTGCGAGGAAGCGGCCTGCCCGAACATCGGCGAATGCTGGTCCCAGCGTCACGCCACGATGATGATCATGGGCGAGACCTGCACCCGCGCCTGCTCCTTCTGCAACGTGCGCACCGGCCAGCCCGGTCCGCTGGATGCCGACGAGCCGCGCCGCGTGGCCGATGCCGTGGCCAAGCTCGGCCTGCGCCACGTGGTGATCACCTCGGTAGATCGCGACGATCTTGCCGATGGCGGCGCCGCGCATTTCGCCGCCACCATCGCCGCCATCCGCGCAGCGGCGCCAGAGACCACGATCGAGGTGCTGACACCGGATTTCCTGCGCAAGCCCGGCGCCATCGAGATCGTCGCCCAGGCGCGCCCCGACGTGTTCAACCACAATCTGGAAACCGTGCCGCGCCTCTATCCCTCCATCCGCCCCGGCGCGCGCTACTACCAGTCGCTGCGCCTGCTGGACCGGGTGAAATCCATCGACCCGACCATCTTCACCAAGTCCGGCCTGATGGTCGGCCTCGGTGAGGAACGGATGGAAATCCTGCAGGTTATGGACGATCTGCGCATCGCCGATGTCGATTTCCTGACCATCGGGCAATATCTGCAACCCACGGTGAAGCACGCCGCGATCGCCGGCTTCGTCACCCCCGAGGAATTCGCCGATTACGCCCAGGTGGCCCGCGGAAAAGGGTTCCTGCTGGTGTCGGCCACGCCGCTGACCCGCAGTTCCTATCACGCCGATGCCGATTTCGCCGCCTTGCGTGATTCACGCGCCGCCCGCACCGCCGCCTGACATGCCCACGCATGCCGAACGGCGCCTGGTTCCGTACGCCCCTCAGCAGCTCTACGATCTCGTCGCCGATGTCGGGAAATATCCGCAATTCCTGCCCTGGTGCGTCGGCGCGCGGGTGCGCTCGCGCACCGAGGATTTGCTGCGGGCAGACCTGACCATCGGCTTCGGCCCGTTCCGTGAAACCTTCGGCAGCCGGGTCACGCTCAATCCGCATTCGCGCATCGACGTGAGCTACGAGAAAGGCCCCTTTCGCTACCTCAACAACCACTGGATCTTCGTCCCCGATCCCAAGGGAAGCCTGGTGGATTTTTTCGTAGATTTCGAATTCCGCAGCCGTATTCTGCAAGCTGCCATCGGCATGGTGTTCCATGAGGCCGTTCGGCGTATGGTCAACGCCTTCGAAATCCGTGCCCGCGCCGTCTACGGCCCGCCCGTACCGATGCCAGCCGGCAATGCGTTTCAGCCCGAGGGCTGACATAAGCTCTGCTTCTTGCTTTCCTTGCGTAAATCTTTCGGAGACCGCTCCCATGGTGCACGCCCCCTCGCGTCCACCCGCCGGCGCCCCGCCGGTTCGCGTGAACCTTTATTCCGACACGCAGACCAAGCCCACCGCCGCGATGAAGGCGGCGATGATGCAGGCCGAGGTCGGCGACGAACAGCACGGCGACGATCCGTCCGTGCATGAGCTTTGCGACCGCATGGCGAAGCTGCTTGGCAAGGAGGCAGCAATCTTCCTGCCCAGCGGCACGATGTGCAACCAGGTCGCCATCCTGACCCATTGCCGGCCCGGCGACGAAGTGTTGGCGCACCGCAACGCGCATATCATCAGCAGCGAGGGCGGCGGCCCCGGCGCGCTGGCCGGCGTGATGGTGACGGGCCTGGACGGTGAGCGCGGCATGTTCGACGTGCCGACCCTGCAGGCGGCGTTCCGCGAAAAGCGCCGCCATTCGCCGCCACAGACCCTGCTGGAAGTCGAGCAGACCGCCAATTTCGGCGGCGGCGCGGTCTGGCCGATCGATCAGTTGAACGCGGTGCTGCACGCGGCGCACGAGCAGGGCATGGCCACGCACATGGACGGCGCGCGGCTGATGAATGCCGTGGTCGCCGCCGGCGTGCCCGCCGACGAAATGGTCGCCGGCTGCGATTCCGTCTGGCTGGATTTCACCAAGGGCCTCGGCGCGCCGCTGGGTGCGGTGCTGTGCGGCTCGGAGGCATTCATCGACGCGGCCTGGAAATGGAAGCAACGCCTGGGCGGCTCGCTGCGCCAGGCCGGCATCGTGGCGGCGGCCTGCACCTATGCGCTGGACCACAACATCGCCCGGCTGGCCGAGGATCACGACAACGCCAAGATTCTGGCGCGCGGACTGGCGCAGCTGGAAGGGATCACGGTGGAGGAACCCGAGACCAACCTCGTGTTCTTCGACACCACCGCAACCGGCATGACGGCTGAAGAATTGTCGGTGAAGGCCCGCGCCAAGGGCCTGATGTTCTCCGCCATGGGCCGCTATCGCGGCCGGGCCTGCACGCACCTGGACGTAGACCGGGCCGGCGTGGAGGAAGGCCTGCAGATCCTGCGCGAGGTGCTGGCCGCGTAATCAGCCCCCGCGTAATCAGCCCCCGCGGAATCAGCCCCCGCGGAATCAGCCTGGACGCAGATTGCCCCGGTCGGCCTCGATAACGCGCAGCACATGCGCGGCATCGATCCGTGCCATGCCGTCTTCCTTGCTGATCCGCCCATCGGGCGGCAGTACCGGCACGATCCGGCTGGCATGGCTGAACGGAGCCGTTCCGCCGAACAGCCCGTAGGTTTGGATACCGGATGCGGCCGCCATGTTCATCACGCCGGTGTCGTTGCCGACATAATATGCCGCTTCGGCGAACAAGGCAGCCAATTCCGGCAGGCTCCAGCCGATGGCGGGCAGGACGGTGCCGGCATTCGCGCCGAGCAGCCCGATAATCTCATTTGCCAGTGACGCTTCCGCCTTGCCGCCGACCAGCACGATCGAACGCCAGCCCTGTCCTGCCAGGACCGCGATCAATTCGGCAAAGCGGGCCGCACCCCATTGCTTGTACGGTTCGGAACTGCCGATGCCGACGGTGATGAAAGGTGTTTCGCGCCCGGTCAGTTTTGCCGCCAGCGCGGCGCGGGCGGCCGGAGCCACGAACAGCAGCGGCTCGGCCTCCGGCATCGGGATGCCGGCCAGTTTCAGATAGGCCGTGGCCTGCTCGAACGGATGCAGCGGCAATGCCTCGGGCGGCAGAAACGGCGGGCGGTTCAGGAACCGGCGTTGCAGGCCGTAGCCATAGCCGAAGCGTCGGGGAATGCCCGCCGCCATCATCGCGAAGGCCAGCGTATGGCTGTGATGCAGCACCACCGCCGCCTCGAACGCGCGGGCGCGCAGGTCGCGAATAAAGCGAAGCTGGCCGAACACTCCGTCATGCAGGCCCGGCCGATTTTCCGGATTGCGGTCCATCCACATCACACCCGCAATGGCCGGGTCCGCCTCCAGCAACTGGTCGGCGGCTGAACGCGGCTTGGTGATCAGCGTGACCGGACACCCCGCATGCGCCGCGATGGCGCGCAGATGCGGCAAATGCCAGATCATGTCGCCGATACCCGGCAAAGGCTGCACGACGCAGATATGCTTCAGTCCGCGCAGAATCATGCCGGAGAGGCCCCACCGCGCCAGCGGTTCTCAGCCCCACCACGCCAGCGGCTCTCTGCCATCGCCCAGCCCAGCAGAAGGAAAAACCACCCGCCCATCGGCATCGAATAGAAGGCGCTGGTGGACGCCAGTGGCCAGACCTGGATCAGGATCGCCGCGAACAGCCCGACGCGCAGCGGATCGGGTTCCCGCCACAGGTGGCGCGCCAGCGGCAGCAGGCAGGCGATGGCGAACAGGTCGAACAGGATCAGGCCGGGAAAGCCACCCTCGACCAGCGCCTGGGCGTAGAAATTATGCGGGTGCTGGTAGCAGATCGCCGCCCCGCCGCCATTGGCGATGGCGCCATCGAAGGTCGGCCGGAAATACACCGGATTGGCGCAGAAATGCCGGTAACCATCATAACCGACGCCGGTCCATGGGTTCTGCCGGCCCATCTCGAAGGCGCGGGCATAGACCTGCCCGTAATCGCTGCTGGCGAAATGGCCCATTTGGGCGGAGAATTTTTCGACCAGACGGTAGTAGGTCGGTGGTGAGATCACCGGCGAGGCCGCCAGGAACACCATGCCGACGACCAGGGTGGTGACAACCACTGGGCGCAGTTGGCGCAACAGCAGTCCGGCCACTAGCAGGCCGAAGACCGTCAGCAGCATCGGCATCCGCTGGCCGATCAGCACCATGACGCAGATGCCGCCGAGCAGCAGCATGTAGGCCGCGACGGTGCTCGCCGGCCGGCGCTTCGCCAGCCAGCCGGCCGCCAGCGGCAGCACAACCGGCAACAGGATGCGCGACAGCGGCGGCGCGGCGCGCGGCATGCCGAACGGTCCGGTCAGTTCGCCATCCCCGCCCGGCGGAAAGCCGAACAGGTTCCGTCCGAAGGTGAACTGGATCAGCGACGAACCGGCGATCCAGATCACGCAGGCGGCCAGCACCTGCCAGAGCCAGCGCCTCGCCTGCGGCTCGCGCAGCACGACATGTTCCAACGCGGCGGCAAAGACCAGAAAGCGCAGATTGGCCAGCGTCAACACGAACGGGCCCGGCCCGCCCAGGCCGAGCTCCAATGTGGGGATCGGCAGCGAGCACAGTACCAGCCAGCCCCACCACGCCAGGCCGAAGCGAACCCAAGGCGCGCGCAGCCACGACCAATCCCGCACCAGGGCGCAGCGCAACAGGAAACACAGGACGGTCACCCCGATCAGCCCATCGGCGACGGCATGGCCGTGCATCAGCAGCAATGGGGTCAGCAACGTGGCGATCAGGGCGGTCCGGTCGAGCCAGACAAGGGTCGCCGCGGAAGAAAGGCTGTTCATAGCGACGCGTCCTGCCAGTCCCGTCCGATCACGGCAAGGGCCGGGCTATTGTCGTCAGGATCAGAGTCGGGAGCGCACCAG
>CAINEA010000720.1 GCA_903847525.1 uncultured Acetobacteraceae bacterium
CAGGCAGTAGTGCCGCGCCATCCGCCATTGCCGGCGCCGGTACTGCCAGCTCCGCCACTGCTGGCGCCGGTACTACCAGCCCTGGCAGCGCCCCGGGGGCGGCCACTGCCGGTGCGGGCCAGGCCGGTCAAGCGGGCTCGTCATCCATTTACGCTCCAGGCAGCCCTATATTTGGGGACGATGGGAGTGCTACAAAACCTGGGGTATGGAACAGCGCGTCGCTGCGCACCCCGCAGGCGGGAGGAGACTGATATGCTGTCGAAAACGCTCAAAACCGATCTTCCCAGCCTTGCCGCCATGCTTGCCTCCCATGGGCGGGGCAAGGACCGGCTGTTGGCCCATATCACGCCCAAGGAAGCTGCCATGCTGAAGGCGCGCGGTGGGCGCGGCAGCCGCAACCCCAAGACCGGGTTGCTGGAATTTGACGACAGCGGCATCGAAACTGTGACCTCGACCGCCCCCTATGTGCCGGCTCCCGACATCAGCGGTGTGACGAACTCCCTCTACACGCCTTCAGCGCCCACCGCCGCGGCGTCCAACCAGAAAGCAGCTTCCACACCATCTACTTCTATGGCTGGCGGCTCGGATAGCGCCCCTCTGTTGCCGGTCAATTATGCCCCCCAGGCCGCGCCGGAAACCGTGACTGTTCACGGCCAAGCCCCCACTCAGGCGGCGACACCCGATTATAACGCGGTCCTGCCGTCGCCCGGCGGTGAGCAGACAGCCAAACCCGCGGGTAACACCGCCGTCAGCTTCGGGGACAAGGTGAAGAACTATGTCACCGACCCTGAAAATATCCTGAAATTGGGCGGCATCGGCGCGCTGGGCTATCTGGGCCTCTCCAACGCCAACAAGGTCGGGCCGCAGGCCGCCGCCCAGCAGAAAGATCTTGGTGCCCTCGCACAGCCCTTCCAGCAGGTCGGGCAGGAGGCGCTCAACGCCACCACCTCCGGCAACCTCACCCCCCAGAACGCGAACGCCCTGGAAGCCGCCCGCGCCCAGATCGGGCAGAGCATGGCCGGCGGCGGGGTCAGCGCCGAGCAGGGCGCCCAGCAAATCTCCTCGGTGTTCGCGGGCCTGCTCCAAGATCAGCTCAACCAGGCCATCCAGCTTCTTCAGGTCGCCAACCAGTACACGCAGGCGGCCATCAATGCGGGCTACCAGACCACGCAGGCCGGGCAGACCGCGACGGCCAATTTCTTCCAGAACCTCGCGGCGACCGCGGCACGGGTGCTGTAGATGGCTGATACCAGCACGCTTTCCTCGACCCTGAATGCGCCGATCAACCCGGCGATGTTGCAGAACGCGCCTGCTTTCCAGCCGACGCCACAACCGCCTCCGGCCATGCCCACCCTCCCGGCGCAATGGAACACGCCCCAAACCAGCGGTATCCCCGGCATCGCCCCGCCGCAGGCCAAGGCCCCCGTTCCCGCCCCGGCTGCGCCGCCGCCCGCACCCGCCCCCAGTCTACCGCCGCAAATGCAGCCGCAGGGAAACATCATGCTGCCCGACAAAAAGATC
>CAINEA010000721.1 GCA_903847525.1 uncultured Acetobacteraceae bacterium
CCTTCGAATCTGGAACCTACCCCTTTGTCAAATGGATTCTGCGCAGCACCAGGATAACACCGGTCCCGCGTCGCTTGCTGGCGCGAACCGATCACCCCCGGGGAACCTGGGCAGTTACGAAAATTCATACCAATATCCTTTGAGAAATACCGTTCAGGCGATGCGATCCGCCAGCGCTGCCTTTACCTCGGCACTGGCGTGCAATGCTCCGAGCACAGTGAGGGACTGGATGCTTGCCCGCGCCAGTTCCGGCGTGACGTCGCGCGCGATCGTCACGAGCCCCAGTACATTGATGCGCAGCATCTGCCCCGCCGCCCGTGCGGCCTCCAATTCTGCCTGGCTGTAATGTCGCAGCCCAAGATCCAGCGAATGCCGCGTGACTGATTTGCGGACGTTGTCGCCGTGATGCTCGATCTGGTTACGGATCGCGGTGCGGATGAAATCGGTACGGTTGGCATAGAACCCGTCCTGAACCAGCAGGTCGATATGCCCCAGGTCTACGAAACCTAGATTGATCGTGATCTTTTCGCTGTCGGCGATCCGCGGTCGCAGGGCATAGGCAGCTTCAACCATCCGAACAACATCCTTCTACCATCCATACGGATGGAATATGGAAGATAATCAGCGGATTTCAAGCAACCTGATACAGTGCCAAGACCATGGCTCAGCCCGCGGCGTCCAGCATGGCCAGAGCTGTATCGGGGCCGGCGAGGATTTCCACGAGCCGCACACGGTCTGCCAGCGTCAATGCCCCATCCGGCTTCATCCCGCCAATTTCCTCGGCCGCGCGGATCAGCTGGGCCTCCAGGCCATTGCGGGCATTGAGTTTGCGCGCTGCCGCTTCGAGCCTGCGCAGGTCACGGGCGATATCCTCCAGCCTGGTAACCTCTGCCGCATCGGCGCCCGGGCGCAACAGCATCAGGGGCGCAATGAACTCCCCGGTCAGCCCAGCCTCAAAACGGGTGCGGCAACTGGCCTCCACGCGCTGGCGCAACTCGTGCACACGGCGTCGCCGATCGCCGCTCAATTGGTCGCTATCGAGCCCCTGCAGCAGCGCCAGAATGCGGAATACCTCTGGGCCAGCTTGTGACAATTCGCTGCCGAAAATTGGCCCACCCAAACCGCCCTGCGCCTCCAAGCCACCCAGCACGCCGTCGATCGCCTGCTCCGCTGCAGTACGCATAATCGAGTTCGGTCCGATTAACCCAGTTGAGATCGCCGTCCGCAGCACCCCATCGGCCTGTGGCAAGCGCGACAACAGCAAGGCCAGCAACATTCCCCAGGCATCCGGGTTATGCCCTGCATCGATGTCGAGTAGCCGCAGCGCATCGGCGGGCTTCAATTGGGCGCCGTGACCGGCCTTTTGAACCAAATCATGCAGGTGCGTTGCCTTCGCGAGAACCACGGAAATACTGCGAGAAAGCGCCCGGTATACGGCGACCGGCAGTCCACTTTGCGCCCATTGCGGCGGTGGCGCCTCGGCGTTTGCCAATACACGCGCTGCCTCCCCCCACAGCCTCACGCCGGCATCTGCTATTACCGCAGTATCGGCGACTGTCTTGCCGGCGATCGCAGCCTCGATCTCCATCGCGAGCGGGCCCAGTTCCGTGCGTACACCTTCCGCGATTGGATCCAACGCGGTGCGAGGGATGGACGGGCTTCCCGGCCTCCATTTCGGACCCGCGACGATCACCGGATCGAATGGGGTGAACAGCAATCGGCAAAAACGCAGCGGACGCGCCAGGCGCAACTGTGCCAAACGTGGGCGCAATGGCTCGATCAGATGATCCGCGACGCCGCGGACGGGCAATGCGTCAACCATCGCGACCACCCGGCTGATCTGCGAATCGCGCGCTTGGGTTAGCTCTCGGTTGAGTTCTTTGAGCGACTTCCTGTCAACGCCATGAGCGCCCACCGACCTGTCGGCCACAGACATCGAAGGTTCCTTTCTGTTGCCGATCAAAAGAACCGATCCCGGCTCATCACACTCGATAGCTACAAGCTGATCACGCTGCCAGCGCCCGCAGCCGCTCGTTGCGTCCGATACGGTCCAACACGGCGCTTCCGGTCCGCCAATCCTCGTTCAACGACACGGTCTTGCGGAACCGGTGCTGAACGTCGCTGTCAATCGGCGTGGCGACCCACTCTGTCGCCTCCTTGGGAATGACCGGGACCAAAGCCGCGATTTCCTCCAGCAATGCGTGGCGTTCGGCCGGATCAGCGGCTGCGCGCCAAAGCAGGCAGATCCGTTCCCAGCCGTCCAGCAACCAATCGGATCGCGCGACCCGCTCAGCCAGCAAGTCCGGCGTCTGACCAAACTCCCGGATCAGCCCGGCGACATCGCGGGTCATCGCCTGCGCTTCCGCCAACGTCGCGCGCGCGCAGGTAATCGTCAGGCCTGCCGCCATCGCCGTTACACCGGCCATTCCGCCGCTATCATCGGTGTGTTCCTGCGCCCAGGCAGCCGTGTCCGCGCGAAGGGCACAAAGTTGCTCCAGCGCACGGGGGATCCGCGCCTGCTCAGCGAAGCTGCCAACCCCGACGCCCATAAAGATCTGCGCCAACTCCTCCAAGCCCGTGGCGATGGTTTCCGGGGTCCAGCCGATCTGCGGCGCGAGCTCGGCGATCGTCTGCTTCGCCCGCGCCTCCAATTCATGCACCTTGCCCCGATCCGGCGCAGGGGCGGTTGTACCAGCGGGCTTGAACTGTTCCACCATGGCCATCAACAAGAGAAAATTTGTAACTGCCCAGGTGGCTCGGCCCAGCTACGCCAATCG
>CAINEA010000722.1 GCA_903847525.1 uncultured Acetobacteraceae bacterium
GCCCGGCTCCAAACGACCGCTTGCGTGCGATGGGTGTCAACCGTAGTTGTGGCACAGAATCATGGAGATTCGCGCTTCCCGAAGGACCGTCAGCTTCTTGTTTGCCCAAGCCCATCGCGAATCGCCGCTTCAAGGACATCGACGAGCGCGTGGCGTTCTTCTCGGCGGTCGAGCGGCGTTTTGCCTGGCAGGCGCGGGTGACGACGCTGGTGGCCGGGGCCACCGGCTTCTACATGGTGGATCGGCTGGATCTATGGTCGGGCCTGCTCGTCCGGCAGTCGTGGTGGCTGGGAGCGATGGCGCTGCTCTGGCTGGTTTTCACCTTCCTGCTGTTCGTTGCCGAACCGTTATTCCTGGATGACTGGTTCGAAAAAAGCGCGCGGACCGCGCCGGAAAGGACCTTCACAGTTATCCAGAGCCTGCACGTGTTCCTTCTGCTGTTGAGTGCTTTGACCATCTTTGGCGCGGTGGCCGGCAGCCATGGGCTGGTATTCTTCGACTGACGCTGGTCGGGCCCATTCATCGCCGCTCCGATGGCCCTGGTCGTGCCTCTGGCGATGCCGGTCTATTATGGGGTTGGGGTTGTCTGGACTATGATCAAAGGCACAGTGCAGCGGGAGCCTGTTCGATGCGCGCGTTGATTGCCGGGATTTGTCTGTTGCTGGCCGCGGCCGGGCCCGTCCTGGCCCAGCCGCCCGGCTATCCGTCGGGTTATCCACCTCCGGGGTCTTATCCCCCGGGTGCGCCGCGGTATGCGCCGGTGCCGCCGCTGCGCTATGAACCCGTGCCGCCTCCGCCGGGTCCGCAATATGTCTGGCGTCCGGGGCATTGGCGGTGGACGGGCCAGGGCTATGCTTGGACTCCCGGCCGCTACTACGTGCGCCAGCGTGCCTGGCACGAGTGGGTTCCTGGGCATTGGGCGTCGCGCCATGGCACCTGGGTATGGGTGCAGCCGCATTGGCGCTAGGCAGCCCTGCGCGTCCGGCGAACCTGCAAATTGCGTGAAATGCTTGCCGCGGGGCGGTGTGGGCGCTAACCGTTCCCGCTCCCGGGTATTGTCGCCAGGGTTGTGCAGAACGGAGAATGACGATGGGCTACAGGGTCGCGGTTGTCGGCGCCACAGGGGCGGTCGGACGCGAGATCATCAAAACCCTGGTCGAGCGGAACTTCCCGGCTACGGAAGTGGTCGCGCTCGCCTCCGGCCGGTCCACGGGATCGGAAATCTCGTTCGGCGACAAAAAGGTGCTCACGGTCAAGAACCTGGAGACGTTCGATTTCACGGGCTGGGACATCGGGCTGTTCAGCCCGGGTGCCGCTGTATCCGCCATTTACGCGCCGAAGGCGGCCGCGGCCGGCTGCGTGGTGATCGACAACACCAGCCAGTTCCGCATGGACCCGGACGTTCCGTTGGTGGTGCCGGAGGTTAATCCGCAGGCGCTGGCGAAATTCGCCAAGCGGCGGATCATCGCCAACCCGAACTGTTCGACGATCCAGATGGTGGTGGCGCTGAAGCCGTTGCATGACCGCTACAAGATCAAGCGCGTGGTGGTTTCGACCTACCAGTCGGTTTCCGGCGCGGGTAAGGAAGGCATGGACGAGTTGTTCGCGCACACGAAATCCTCGTTCGTGCACGAGAGCGGCCCGCCGCAGCAGTTCACCAAGGAAATCGCCTTCAACTGCATCCCGCATATCGACAAGTTCATGGATGACGGCGCCACCAAGGAAGAGTGGAAGATGGTGGTGGAGACGCGGAAGATCCTGGATCCGGACATCGCCGTGATCGCCACCTGCGTTCGGGTGCCGGTGTTCATCGGCCACGGCGAGTCGGTGCATGTGGAGTTCGAGAAGCCGGTGACGGCTTCGGAAGCGCGTGACGTGCTGCGCTCCGCACCCGGTGTGGTGGTGATGGATACCCGCGAGGACGGCGGCTATGCCACGCCGCTGGATTGCGTGGGCGAGGACGCGGTGTTCGTGAGCCGGCTGCGCAAGGACCCGACCGTGCCGCATGGTCTGGCGTTCTGGTGCGTGTCGGACAATCTGCGCAAAGGGGCGGCGCTGAATGCAGTGCAGATCGCCGAGACGATGATCGCGCAGGGACTGCTGACGAAGAAGATCGCCGCCGAATAGTCGCGCAATTCCGCTGGACGGTATCCGGCATGGCGCCTTCACCCCCGGGTGAAGGCGCCATGTTTCGTTTTGCGGGGTTCGCGGTGGTGCCGAAGTGGTGTGCCCTTGAGGTGGCGCGGTAATCGCCGCAGGGTTTGCCTGCCGGCGGCGCGCGCCGTTCCGGTCAGAAAATCGAGATGGAGGAAGTAAAAAATGTCGTAACTGCCCAGGTAGTCGATCGCTGATCGACGGTTGACACGCGAGTCGCGGCATGAGTCAAGCTTCCCATGTCGTTGCCGCCGCCCGATTCCCAATCTGGTTCCGATGCGGGCGCGCCGTCCGGCGAAGCCGCGAC
>CAINEA010000723.1 GCA_903847525.1 uncultured Acetobacteraceae bacterium
AGTGTCTCATGGATGGGTAGTTTGTCAAGCAAAATCAATGGACTGATTTTATCCACACCTAAGTCGAACAGCGCAAATTCTTTTACCCTGAGGCAGCTGGTTCAGTGCGGTTGCCAGAATACTTTGATCGGGTCGGGCATGGGGTTTCCGTTGCGGGTTGAGGCGGCAGCGTAGGCAAATCGGGCTTCAGGCACAACCGCGGCGGCGGGGGAAGTTCAGATGCCGATGTTGCCCGATTTCCGTCGGGCGGCGAGCAGCTTGTTCGATTCAAAGAACTGGTCCACGGCGCGGGCGTGCGCGGCGATGGCGGCGGCGTCGTAGTCGGCCCGCGGGCGGGGTTCGGGGTCGAAATGACCGTATTCGTCCGTGCCGCGGACCAAGGCGGCGCTGACGCGGGCGCCGTTGACCAGGCGGCAGTTCGTGGGGATGTAGCTGACGCCGATGCCGATGCGGCGTTCGTTGGTCTGGTTGCGATCGGAGGCATGCACGATGTGGGTGTGGTGCAGCGAGATCTGTCCGGCCTTCAGCGGCATCATCACATAGTTCGTGTAGTCCATCTTGTGGTCGATGGTCTGGCCGCGCGACAGCAGGTTGCCTTGGGTGGCGGTGTCCTTGTGCGGGCGCTGGCCGATCACCTGACTGCCGGGGATGATCTTGATGCAGCCCATTTCCGGTGTGGCGTCCGACAGGGCGATCCAGGCGGTGATCTGTTCGTGGGGTTCCAGGCCGAAATAGGTGCCGTCCTGGTGCCAGGAGACGTGGGAGGGCTCGTTGGGCTCCTTGAGCCAGGAGGTGAGGTGGTAGATCAGGATGTTCGGCCCGATCAGGCTTTCCACCGCGTCCAGCACTTTGGGGTGGCGGACCAGATCGTCCATCCAGGTGAACAGCAGATGCGATTTGGAACGGACGAGGTTGGGCAGCTTGCCGAAGGTGTCGCCGTGCTGGCGCTCGAAGGCTTCCAGCTTGGAGCGGTAGTGGCGGACCTCCTGCGGGGTGAGGCAATCGAGGGGGAACAGGAAGCCGTCTTGCCGGTATTGCGCGATCTGTTCGGGCGACAGGCTGGGGGGCATGGTGGGGGCTCCGGGTTTCGCTTTAGTGTAGCCACAGGATGAATCCGGGGCCAAGCTTGTGCCGATGGCCGGGCCTGATGGGAAACGCCGGTTCTGGTTTGCAATGTTCGGGAGGTCTGGATGATCCGATTGATTCCGCTGCTTGCCGCGGTGCTGGTGGCTCTGCCGGTTGGGGCGTTTGCGGATGAGTATCCGTTGCGCAAGCCGGGGCTGTGGGAGATCACCATGACCGGCAAAGACGGTCCGGCCATGGTGACCAAGATGTGCATCGATGCCGCGTTCGAGGCGGACATGCTGAAGAAGAGCGAGGCGACCAAGGCCAGTATTTGCAGCCGGAACGAGATGCATCGAAGCGGGAAAGTGTATACGGCCGATTCCGTCTGCCGCCCGATGGGATCGGAGACGACGTCCCATTCGGTGCTGACCGTTACAAGCGATACGTCCTATACCATGACGATAACCTCGCACCACAATCCTCCGGTGATGGGACGTGCTGACCAGGAGATGACGCAGGAAGGCAAGTGGCTGGGACCGTGTGGGGCAGACATAAAGCCCGGCGATATGATCATCAACGGGCAGAAGATGCATATGGGCGGAGCGCCCTGAAGAGGCGGGCGCCGTGCGGGCGCTACCAGGGCTCGTAGATCGGCTTTTGCGCGACCCATGATTTCGATGAAGCCGGGTTGTTGATGGCGCCGCTTGGCCATGCCGCGATTTCCAACAAGGCGGTGTCCGCGCATGGTGGCGGCGGCGAATGCGACGGACGAGGGAAGAACCGGCGGGTTGAACGGGTCGGGCGGTAGCGCCCGCTGAGCTGGTTGTTCGGGGGCAGGTGTCCGTGTTCAGGCGCTGGCGGCGGCTTTGGCCCGGGTGCTGAGGTCGGCCATCTTGCGGGCGCGGTCCACCTCGCGGCGGGCGGCGTCGTTCTGGGTCAGCATTTCGAAATTTTCGTCTTCCTCGTCGCCGATTTCGGTCAGCGCCCGGTCGGTGTACAGCCGATGCTTCGGATCATGCACGATACGCCAGCGCATGGCGTCGAGCCGGATCCAGCGCCATCCCAGGCGGGCATGCTTGCCGATGATCTCGCTGAGATATTTGGGATAGAACAGCCAGGCCGGCTCCATCTTCATCGTCGGGCGCCGGTCGCGGCGGTATTTGAGCCGGAACAGGCCGCCTTGCAGGGGGTGCAGCTTTTCCACGGCCATATAGCTGGAGAACAGGAACAGAACGGCGACCAGGCGCTTCAGGCCGATGCCGCAGGCCGCTGTGCGGCGCAGGATCGTCCACATGTGGTCGCGTGTGTAATAGGCGTTCCAGGCATCGTGATAGACCTGGGACCAGGTTTCCAGGCTCATTTGCGAATGATCGGCGACGACGTGCTCGAGGTCGTATTTATTGAGGTCGGGGTCCATCCAGGCGCCCTTCTGGGTGAGGACCTTGTGATCCTCGGAGCCGGGCAGGGGGGTGAGGCAGAAGAATTCAAGGATGTCGACGGGCAGTTCCTGCTTGACGATCTCGATATCGCGACGGATCGATTCCGGCGTGTCGGCGGGGAAGCCGAGGATGTAGCCGCAATAGGTGATGACGCCGGCCTTCTTCCAGGCGAGCAGCATGGTGCGGTATTCGGTGATGCGGTTCTGTCGCTTCTTCGCCTGCAGGAGGTTGGCCGGGTTGATGTTCTCCAGCCCGATGAACACGCGGGTGACGCCGGCGCGGGCCGCCTTCTCGATGAAGTTCGGCAGCTTGTGGCAGAGCGTATCCACCTGGATGATCAGGCGGATCTTGATCCTGTCGCGCTCGTGGATCTGGATGATCCGGTCGAAGATCGCTTCCCAGTCCTTGTTGCGGGCGAAATTGTCATCGGTGATCAGGAAGCGGCGCACGCCTTCGGCCCAGTGCTCCTTGATCAGGCGCTCGATGTCGTCGGGGGAGCGGCGGCGGGATTTGCGGCCCTGGACGTTGATGATGGTGCAGAACGAGCACTGGAACGGGCAGCCGCGGCCGGCGTCGAAGCTGGCGTGGTGGTTGGCGGTGCGTCCGATGACGGAGGCCGGCAGATAGGGCGTGCGGGCATCCTCGAGCGTCGGAAGGTCGTCGAGGTAGTTGTAGATCGGGGCGAGCTTTCCGGCGGCGGCGTCTTGCAGAACGCGGGCCATCCGGTCCTCCGCTTCGCCGGCGAACAGGCTGCAGCCGAGATCGAGCGCCTGCTGAACGTCGGCCTGCATGTCCGGCAGCATGGCCAGGCAGCCGGAGACGTGAAAGCCGCCGATGACCACGGGGATGCCGGCGGCGCGGAACGGGCGGGCGAGATCGAGCGTGCGGGGGAACTGGTTGGACTGCACGCCTACCAGGCCGACCATGCCGAAGCCGCCATGGTCCTGGATCTGGCGGATGATCCGGGCGACCGGAACCCGGACGTTGGTTTCATCCATCGCGGTGATGTCGATCTGCGTGTCGGGGCCGAGCGCCTGCTGTTGGGCGGCCTCGGCGGCCAGGGCGTAGACCATGGCCAGGGAGTTCGATGGGATGGAGGAGCGGAACCACTGCACGACATAGCCGTCATCGTCGTAGTGCGACGGCTTGATCAGGACGAGTTGGAAGCGTCGTTTTAGGTGCGCGCCGGCTGGCATGATGGCCCCTCAACATCCGTTGCTTGGATCGGGAATCCCTTCTCTTGTCGGTCGATGCGTTAAATGATCGCTGAACCGCACGGTTCGTGCAACGTGAAATGGCTCCGGGCGTCCGGCGCCGGGCGTTGGGCGGAGACTACTTCCCCATCGCCCGGCGTTTCCAGAGTTCCCAGGGGCGGTCCACCAGCGCGTTGTTGGTTACCGTCGCGGCGGCGGCTTCCTCGGCGTTCAGGTAGGTGGGCTGGCCGAGTTTTAGCGCCTCGCTCTGCACGCGGGCGTTGACCTCGGTGTAGACGGCGCGGAAGACGACGTGGTGCAGGCTTTGCGCGGCGGTGACGCTGCCGTGGCCGCGCATCAGGGCGACGCTGTTCGGGCCGAGGGTGACGGCCAGCGCGTGGCCGAGGGCGGCGTTGCGGATCAGCATGTCGCTGGCGGGGCCGGCGGTGTCGCGGATTTCGAACACCGGGGTGTTTTCGCCGAGGAAGCCGGCGATGTGGTTCATCGGCTTCAGGGTTACCTTGGTGTCGGCGAAGGGCAACACGCCGGGGGAGTGGCTGTGCACGACGGCATGCACGTCCGGGCGGAGCTTGTAGATTTCGCCGTGGATGAAGCGTTCGAGATAGGAAATGCGGCCGCGTGGATCGACGGGGACGCTTTCCAGATCGTATTCGAGGATGTCGTCGGTGGTTACGAGTGCGGGCGCCATGCTGCGGGCCAGAAGGTAGCGGCTGGGGTTCTTGTCGTGGCGGACGCTGACATGGCCGAAGCCGTCGACGACGCCCTGGTCGAACAGGATGCGGTTGGCGGCCACCAGATCCTCGATCAGGGCGGGGTCGGCCGGTCCGGCGGAGGCTGGGGCGGTTTGCGCCCGGGCCGTTGTGGTGAAGGTGGCGGCGAAGGTGACGGAGGCGGTGAGGAAGCCGCGCCGGTTCATGTGGGGTGATCTGGCGCGAGGGTGTTCCGCGCACGTGCAGGCGATACTGAACAGTCGCATGGTTGTCGTCCCGTTTATTGCCGCGCCAGTATGCATCCGGCCTGGCGCGACCGGGGAACCAAAATCTGACAGACTGATCCCATGAACCACGATGCGATCGACCTGGATGACGACGAGGATGACACCGCCGGCCTGCCGGCGGGGGTGAAGAACTACATCACGCCCGCCGGCTTCGCCCGGATGCAGGACGAGGTGAACGCGCTGCTGCGGGTGGAGCGGCCGAAGATCGTGGAGATCGTTTCCTGGGCCGCGGGCAATGGCGACCGGTCGGAGAACGGCGATTACCTGTACGGCAAGAAGCGCCTGCGGGAGATCGACCGGCGGGTGCGGTTCCTGACCAAGCGGCTGCGGATCGCCGAGATGGTGGACCCGTCGCGGCAGACGAACCGGGATCAGGTGTTCTTCGGCGCCACCGTGACCTATGCGAATGCGCGCGACGAGGAGCGGACGGTGCGTATTCTCGGCGTCGATGAGGCGGATCTGAAGCGCGGTGAGGTCAGCCTGCATTCGCCGATCGCCCGCGCTTTGCTGCGCGCCCGGGTCGGGGATACGGTGCAGATCGCCACGCCGGGGGGCCGCGAGGCGGTGGATGTGCTGGAAATCAGCTATCCGGAGCTGCCGGCGCGCTGAAGGCGCGATCGCTCCGCTGCCTTGCCATTGCTGCACCGCACACTATGTCTTTTTTCCTGGTACTTCGCGCGTCACGACAAACCCTGAAAGACCGGACCGTCCCATGCTCCATTTTCACGCGGCACGAAGCCGCTTTGTCCTGACTGCGCTGGTTTTGGCGGCCATCCTGTTTCCCGAAGCTGCGCCGCGGGCGCAGGGCGGGCCGCCGGTCCCGAGCGTGACGGTTGCGGCGCCATTGGCTAAGAAGGTCACGAGCTGGGACGAGTATACCGGGCGCTTCGAGGCGATCGAGAGCGTGGAAATCCGGCCGCGCGTGTCCGGCTATATCGATAGCGTGTCCTTCACCGACGGGCAGATGGTGAAGAAGGGCGATCTGCTGTTCACCATCGATCCACGGCCCTATCAGATCGCGGTCGACAGTGCGCGCGCAGATGTTACCAAGAGCCGGGCGCAGGTGGTTTTCACCACGGCGGATTATGAGCGCGGGTTGCAGCTGGTGGACAGCCGGACCGTGCCGGTGAAGGATTTGGAACAGCGTCGGGCCAATCTGGACACTGCGCGGGCGCAGGCGATCTCGGCCGATGCGGCATTGCGCAATGCGGAGCTGAACCTTGAATGGACCCAGGTGCGCGCGCCGATCGGCGGACGCATCTCCGATCATCGCGTGAGCGTGGGCAATTTGGTTTCCGGCGGGCAGACCGGTACGACGCTGCTGACCACCATCGTTTCCACCGACCCGATCCATTTCGTGTTCGACGCATCCGAGGCGGACTATATCCGCTATGCGCGGCTGGCGGCCGCGGGGCAGCGGCCGAGTTCGCGCGATGTGGGGAACACGGTGCAGGTGCGGCTGGCCGATGAGCAGGGCTGGCCGCATGAGGGGCGGATGAATTTCGTCGATAACCAGTTGAATGCGCGTTCGGGAACCATTCGCGGCCGCGCGGTGCTCGACAACAAGGATCTGTTCCTGACGCCCGGCACTTTCGGCCGGCTGCGGCTGTCGGGCGGGACGTTCGATGGGCTGCTGATCCCCGATGCCGCGATCGTTTCGGACCAGGCGCACAAGATCGTCATGACGGTGGGCGAGGGCAACAAGGTCGTTCCGAAACAGGTGACGTTGGGGCCGATGTATGAGGGGTTGCGGGTGGTGCAGTCCGGCCTGACGGTGGCGGACAAGGTGATCATCGCCGGATTGGCCAACCCGTTCGTCCGTCCCGGATCGGTGGTGGCGCCACAGCCCGGTGAGATCAAGCCGGTGGCGGTCAAGTCCGCGTCCAACTAGCCCTTCGCTTCGGCAACGCGGAAACCTTCCATGCGCTTTTCCCATTTCTTTATCGACCGGCCCATTTTTGCCACCGTGCTGGCGCTGATTTTGACCATTGCCGGCGGGATCGCGCAGCGAGGCCTGCCGATTTCCGAGTATCCCGAAATCGCGCCGCCGACGGTGAACATCACCGCGACCTATCCCGGCGCATCGGCCCAGGTGATCGCGGAGACGGTCGCAGCCCCGATCGAGCAGGAGGTGAACGGCGTGGACAACATGCTGTACATCTCCTCGCAATCGACGGGGGATGGGCGGCTTTCGATCAACGTGGTGTTCAAGCCCGGCACCAATATCGACCAGGCGCAGGTGCTGGTGCAGAACCGGGTTTCCGTCGCGCTGCCGCGGCTGCCGGAGGACGTGACGCGGCTGGGCGTGACGGTGCTGAAGGCCTCGCCCGACCTGATGATGGTCGTGCATATGATCTCGCCGGACGGCACGCGGGACCAGCAATATATTTCCAATTACGCGACGCTGTACATCAAGGACCAGCTGGCCCGGGTGGATGGCGTGGGCAATGTGCTGATCTTCGGCGCGCGCGATTATTCAATGCGGGTCTGGCTGGATCCGGCCAGGGTGGCCGCGCGCGGGCTGACGGCGGGGGAGGTGGTGGCGGCGCTGCGCGCCGCCAATCTGCAGGTGGCGGCGGGGGCGATCAACCAGCCGCCGGCCTCATCGCCGGGGGCATTTCAGCTATCCGTACAGACGCTGGGGCGGCTGACCAGCACGGAGGAGTTCGGCAACATCGTGGTGCGTGCCGACAGCGATGGCGGCTATGTGCGGGTGCGCGACATCGCGCGGGTGGAGCTTGGGTCGCAGGACTATACGGTCAATGCCTATCTGAACAGTGACGTTGCCACGGCGATCGTGATCTTCCAGCGCCCGGGTTCCAACGCGCTGGCCACCGCGGCTTCGGTGAAACAATCGATGGAGGACGCGAGGAAAAGCTTCCCGCCCGGCGTCGGCTACACGATCGTCTACAATCCAACCGAGTTCATTCAGCAATCGGTGACGGAGGTGGAGGACACGCTGATCACCGCGATCGTGCTGGTGGTGCTGGTGGTGATCGTGTTCCTGCAGACCTGGCGGGCGGCGATCATTCCGGTTGTTGCCATTCCGGTATCGCTGGTCGGCTGCTTCGCGATCATGTCGGCCGTCGGGCTGACGTTCAACACGCTGTCGCTGTTCGGTCTGGTGCTCGCGATCGGCATCGTGGTGGATGACGCGATCGTGGTGGTGGAGAACGTGGAGCGCTATCTGCGGCTGGGCATGACGCCGAAGGCGGCCGCGCACAAGACGATGGACGAGGTGGGCGGCGCGCTGATCGCGATCGCGCTGGTGCTGTGCGCGGTGTTCATCCCGACTGCGTTCATTTCCGGCTTGCAGGGCAGCTTCTACCGGCAGTTTGCCATCACCATCGCGGGCGCGACGGTGATTTCCGCCTTTGTGTCGCTGACCTTGTCGCCGGCGCTGGCGGCCATCTTGCTGAAGCCGCATGAGGCGGAGCCGGCGAAGGGCGTGGCCTATTGGGTGGCGACGCCGTTCCGCTGGTTCTTCGCCGGGTTCAATTTCGTGTTCGACCGGTTGTCAGCCGGCTATGGCGGGCTGACGCGCCGGCTGGTGCGGGTGGGGGTGCTGCTGCTGGTGGTGTATGGCGGGCTGATCTTCCTGGCCTATGACCGGCTGGCGCACACGCCGACGGGGCTGATCCCGCAGCTGGATCGGGGGTATCTGATCGCGGCGTTCCAGTTGCCGCCCGGGGCCTCATTGGATCGGACGGACGCGGTGATCCGCCAGGCATCGGAGATCATCCTGAAGCGGCCGGGGGTGCTGAATTCGGTGGCGTTCGTCGGGTTCGACGGGGCGACCTTCACGAATGCGCCGAACACCGGGGTGATCTTCGTCGCGCTGAAGCCGTTCGCCGAGCGGGTGCGGGATCATCTGCCGGCCGGGCGGATCGTGGGCGATCTGTACCAGGCGCTGGGCGGGCTGAAGGATGCGTTCGTGTTCGTGCTCGAGCCGCCATCCGTGCCCGGCATCGGCACCGGCGGCGGGCTGAAGGGCTATGTGCAGGATCGCGTTGGGCGGGGGCTGCCGGCGCTGGAGGGGGCGGCGTGGATCGTGGCGGGATCGGCCGGGCAGACGCCGGGATTCACCCAGGCGTTCACCCTGTTCAATACCCATACGCCGGAGATCTATGCCGATATCGATCGCACCAAGGCCGAGTTGCTGGGCGTGCCGATCACCAGGGTGTTTGAGACCTTGTCGGTCTACATGGGGTCCGCGTTCGTGAACGACTTCAACATCCTGGGCCGCACCTACCGGGTGACGGCACAGGCGGACAACCCGTATCGGCTGAGTTTGCGCGATGTGGAGAATTTGAAGACCCGCAACAGCAACGGCGACATGGTGCCGATCGGATCTGTGGCCACCTTCGCGGACACCACTGGACCGTTCCGGGTGCCGCGCTATAATTTGTATCCGGCGGCCGAGGTGCAGATGGGACTGGCGCGCGGGTTTTCTTCCGGCCAGGGGATCGCGGCGGTGGAGAAGATCGCCGCCGAGCGGCTGCCGCAGGGATTTGGTTTCGAATGGACCGAGATCGCCCTGCAGGAGAAGCTGGCCGGCAATACCGCCGCGGTGGCGTTCGGGCTGGCGGTGGTGTTCGTGTTCCTGCTGCTGGCGGCGCTGTATGAAAGCTGGCTGCTGCCGTTCGCGGTGATCCTGATCGTGCCGATGTGCATCCTGGCGGCGATGATCGGCGTGGGGCTGGCGGGACTCGACCGCAACATCCTGGTGGAGATCGGCCTGGTGGTGCTGGTGGGTCTGGCGGCGAAGAACGCCATCCTGATCGTGGAGTTCGCCAAGCAGGCGGAGGCGGATGGCATGGACCGCTTCGATGCCGCCGTGGCCGCGGCGCGGACAAGGTTGCGGCCGATCCTGATGACCTCGTTCGCGTTCATCTTCGGCGTGATCCCGCTGGCTTTGGCGACCGGGGCGGGGGCGGAGATGCGGCAATCGCTGGGCATTGCCGTGTTCTCGGGCATGCTGGGGGTGACCCTGTTCGGGCTGCTGTTCACGCCGGTGTTCTATGTGATCTCCCGCCGGCTGGCGCTGCGCTGGGAGCGGCGGCACCCGGCGCAGCCGAAGCACGCGGGGGATAAGGCCGTGGCGACCGAGCCCGCGCCGGGCCACTGAGAGTGTCCGGCTGACCTGCGCATACGGCGCTTGCTTCCGACGGTGCGGTGGGGTTGAACCCATCCCCTTTTGTGGGATTGGGATGGTGCGTTGACACGGCTTATCGGTATCGATTTTGGCACCACCAACAGCGTGCTCGCGAGCCTGGAGGCGGATGGGAACGTGCGCACGACCGTCTATCCGGTCGGGCAGGCGCAACTGGACGTGTTTCGCACGGTGCTGTGCTTCTGGAACGAGAAGGAAGGCGGGCGGAACACCCTGCGCCATGCGGCGGGGCCGTATGCGGTGCAGACCTATCTGGACGATCCGCAGGACAGCCGGCTGATCATGTCCATGAAGACGTATCTGGCACAGCATAGTTTCACGCGTACCCAGATATTCGGGCGGGTGTTCACGCTGGAGAAGATGATCGGGCTGTTCCTGGATGGGCTGCTGGCGGGTGGGGAGCGGGATGCGCGGGTGATCGCCGGGCGGCCGGTGCGGTTTGCCGGGGAGAGTGCCGACGATGCGTTCGGCGAGGCGCGGCTGCGGGCTTCTTTCGCCGAGGCGGGGTTCGGGTCGATCGACGTGGCGCTGGAGCCTGAGGCGGCGGGGTATCGGTTCGCGCGGGAACTGACCGAGCCGGCGACGGTGCTGGTGGGGGATTTCGGCGGGGGGACCAGCGATTTCTCGGTGCTGCGGTTCGATCCGCGCGGGGCGATGCGGGTGCGGCCGTTGGGGTATGCGGGGATCGGCATCGCCGGAGATACGTTCGATTTCCGCATCATCGACCATGTGGTTTCGCCGCTGCTGGGCAAGGGGGATACGTATTCGGTGATGGGGGCGGTGCTGCCGGTGCCGCCGGAGTATTTTGCCGGGTTCGCGCGCTGGCACCGGCTTTCCCTGATGCGTTCGCCGCGGACGCTGCGGGCGATCGAGGAGGTGGCGGCGGCGAGCGCGCATCCGGAGCGGCTGCGCACGCTGATCCGGCTGATCGAGGAGGAGCTTGGTTACCAGCTTTACCAGATTGTGAGCGCGGTGAAGGCGGAACTGTCGTGGGCGGAGAGTGCGGTGCTGCGGTTCGCGCATGATGGTTTCGCGATCGAGCGGCGGATCGGGCGGGAGGAGTTCGAGGGCTGGATTGCCGAGGATCTGCGGCGGATGGGCGCGACGGTGGACCAGGCGCTGGGCTCGGCCGGGGTGCGGGCGGAGGAGGTCGATCGGGTGTTCCTGACGGGTGGGACTTCGTTCGTGCCGGCGGTACGGGGGTTGTTCGAGCGGCGGTTCGGGGCGGAGAAGGTTTCCGGTGGCGGGGAGTTCGTGTCCGTGGCGGAGGGGCTGGCGCTGATCGGGAGGGATCGGGCGGAGCGTAGGTCAGTGTAACAATTGAGATCAAAAGTGTAAGAGGCTATTGCAAATTCCAGCGTAATCTGCATCAATCGAGTCCGGTTCAGAAACATTACCCAGGAGGGCCTCCGATGCGGTTGAAAAAGATCATGTTGGCCGGCGTTTCAATGCTGGCGCTTGCCGTGGCGTCGTCCGAAGCCATGGCGGCCCACTTTGATTTTACCGGCACCGTAGATTTCTACACGGTCCCGGTTTCAGGCATCTATGACGTAACGGTTGCCGGTGCCCAGGGCGGAGGGAATGGCGCTACTCCGGGCGGCAAGGGCGCAATCGTCCACGGCAACGTGTTTCTGGCGGGCGGCACGCTGCTCGATATTTTCGTGGGTGGTATCGGAGGGTCTAGCGAAGACAGCGGCGGCGGCGGGGGTGGCACTTTTGTGTTCTTTGGCAGTCCTTTCTCTCCATTGGCCGTGGGCGGTGGCGGTGGCGGGGCCGGATTCGGTGGCGCCCCGGGTGGACCGGGGCAGGCCGGAACCGCCGGGCAGAACGGCAATGGGCTCTATGGTGGTGCTGGCGGGACCGGCGGTTACGGCGGCGGCGGAGGTACCAATATCTCTGCCAATGGCGGCGGTGG
>CAINEA010000724.1 GCA_903847525.1 uncultured Acetobacteraceae bacterium
GATGATGCCGGCGTCAACTGCATAGGTAAGGATGCCTCCCAACAGGCCGACCGTTCGTGTAGCCGTTCCGGCGCCGCCGCGCACGATGGCCTTGCCGCGCAGCTTCCGGGTCTTCACGGATACGCGCGTCTTCCCAGCCATGATGTCTTTCAAGACCTTGTTGATGTCGGCCTTGGTGAGATCTTTGACCCGGCGCGCGCCGATCAGCGGGACGATGTGCCGGTCGATGCGGCCAGTGTCGGTGCCGATCGTCGTGGGTTTTTTCGGGCGGCCGCCCTTGCCCAAGATCAGTCCGGCGTTGAGGTCGGCGGCATAAAGTGCACAGAGTTCCTTGACCGTGATGGCTTTGTGGTCGAGCTGGCGTTCTTCGGCGGGATTGTCGGCCACCCGCAATACGGCCGAGTTTAATTTTGGCTTCCTGCCGTGCGGTCTCCGGCGTCCAGACGCCATGTAGTCCGATGGTGTAGCGCCGGGTTCGGCCCGCCGCACGGTACTGGATCAGATAGCTACGCTTACCCGATGCAAAGACCCGCAGGCCAAAGCCCGGCAACTCGTCATCCCAGACAAAATAGTCTCTTCCATTGATCTCGGCCGCGTCTACGATCCGCTTGGTCAGCTTTGCCATGTGGCGCCTCCTCCGCAGGAAAGGGGCTGTTTCTGCGGAAGCACCACGGAAGCAGCCGGACGGAAATTGCAGCGAACTTTCGGATAGAGGTTTCGGCGCGAATTTTCTGATAGTCTAGTCTTTTCAGATGGTTGTAGTATCATAGCGTGCCCTGTCGCATATTTAGGATGGGTGCGCTAAATTGCTCCGAAGGCTGATGTCAAGGGGGTTTCGTTAGTAAGTAACTGAAGAAAGGTTCGTGAAAACAGTAGCTTGAGTAATCCTACGAACGCCGCCAAACCCCGAGAAATTTTCGCGTAAGCACCGCGTAAGCAGTTTTCGGAGAACGGGGGCGGAACAGCGGATAGCGGGGCGTAGTCACCCGGCGACCGTGATGTGGGACTGGTTTGTGAAGGCCGAATCCGTTGACCCTCATAGGTCAGTCGGGCTAGGCGAAATTGAGATGCACCCGTAGCTCAGCTGGATAGAGCGCCACCCTCCGAAGGTGGAGGCCACACGTTCGAATCGTGTCGGGTGCGCCACTTCTTTCAAGAATAACCGCGTAATTGGGTTTCGACCCTGCTCGACCCTCATTTCAGAAGGTCTGGAGCAAAAGACGAAGTGGGGGTGCCCCCCGCCCTACTCAATTAAGTCTCGGCATCCTCGACTTCGCCCAGCGTCTCCGTCAGGCGCTCGCTTCCCACCATCTCAAGCGAACCTGCAACCGGCTCGCGACCGAAAGTGCGAGACCTTTCACTTGTCGAGCGTCGATTATCACTCTACATTTAAAATGGTTAAGTCACGAGGAATCAATGGGCGATGCACCCAGGTACGACCGTCCGCCGGGACTGCGTTGAAAGGAACGGGCTAAGCGTCACCGACGCGGCGCGAATCCTTGGTGTTGATCGACAGACGCTCAGCAACCTGCTGAACGCCCGGTCGGGCATTTCGCCGGAGATGGCTGTTCGGCTGGAGAAGGCGTTCGGCATGTCAGCGCGAGAATGGCTGCTTCGGCAGCTCGACTATGAGCTGACCGAAGTCATGCGGCGAGCCAACAAGATCAAGGTCGAGCCTTTCCGTGCATCGACAGCGGAAAGTGGGGAGAACGAATGAACGCGGTCGAAATCGAGGAGGCCATTTCGGCGCTGGCGGAGCGGCCTTTCGAGGCTGACGAATTCCCCTACGCGTTCCTTGAAGCCTTCGGGAACAAGGAAACCACGCTCAAGCGCCTGCGCAAGGGCGAGTCCAACAAGTCCGATCTGGGCGGCGTGCTACAGACGAACAATATCCACATCGCCGTTTGCAAGCCCGGCGAAGTTACGCGGACGCTCGCGGCGTTGAAGGCCAGCCCCGCGACCACGCGGGCGAAGGCGCGTTTCGTGCTCGCCACGGATGGCGACCTGTTCGAGGCCGAAGATCTCACGCTCGGCGAAACAATCGCATGTGCATACCCGGATTTCGACGAGGAATTTGACTTCTTTTTCGCGCTGGCCGGCATCAAAACGAGTAGGCCAGCAAAAGATCATCCTCTTGACGTAAAAGCTACACGCCGCCTTAACAAGCTCTACGTCGAGCTGCTAAAGCACAATCGCGAATGGGGCACCGCGCAGCGCCGGCACGACATGAATCATTTCATGGCGCGGCTGATCTTCTGCTTCTTCGCGGAGGATACCGAGATTTTCAAAGGTAGCGGCGCGTTCACCTCTGCCATCGAAACAATGAGTGCAAAGGATTCATCTAACACCCATGAGGTGATCAGCACGCTGTTCCGCGCCATGAACACGAAGCCGACGGAACGGGCCGCCGCTGGCATCCCCCGCTGGGCCGCCGATCCTTTTGACTATGTAAACGGCGGGTTGTTCTCGGGCAGTACAGAAGTTCCTCGATTCAGCCGCACCGCTCGATCCTACCTCCTGCACACTGGTGGACTGGATTGGAAGAAGATCAACCCCGACATTTTCGGCTCGATGATCCAGGCTGTGGCTGGCGACGATGAGCGCGGTGCCCTCGGCATGCACTACACCAGTGTGCCGAACATCCTGAAGGTGCTAAACCCGCTGTTCCTCGACGATCTGCGTGAGAAGCTGGAAGAGGCTGGCGCCAATGCGCGCATGCTGCTCAACCTACGCAAGCGCATGTCGAAGATCCGTGTCTTCGATCCTGCCTGCGGCTCGGGCAATTTCCTCGTTATTGCTTACAAGGAAATGCGGGCTATCGAGGCGAAGATCAATCGTCGCCGCGAGGAGCCTGATCGCAAAAGCGAAATCCCGCTGACCAACTTCCGCGGGATCGAACTGCGCGACTTCCCGGCCGAGATCGCGCGTTTAGCGCTCATCATCGCCGAGTATCAGTGCGACGTGCTTTACCGCGGCCAGAAGGAAGCGCTTCGCGACTTCCTGCCGCTGGATGCACAGAACTGGATCACCTGCGGCAATGCCCTTCGGCTCGACTGGCTGAGCATTTGCCCGCCGACCGGAACGGGTGTGAAGCATAGGGCCGACGACCTATTTCACACGCCGCTGGATCAGCCAGAAATCGACTTCGAGAACGAGGGTGGGGAGACTTATATTTGTGGAAATCCGCCATTCAAGGGAACCCGCAAGCAGGATTCTCAAGAAAAAGAGGATCTGGAGAGAGTGTTCTCCGGCATCAGCACCAAATGGAAGAACGTCGATTACGTCGGAGCATGGCTGATGAAGGCCGCGCTCTACAATGATACCTGTTATGCACCGTTCTCTTTCGTGGCGACGAATAGTCTTTGCCAAGGTCAACAAGTCCCAATCACTTGGGCGCTTCTACTGCAACGCGGGTTTAGGATTCGCTTCGCCCACACGTCATTCAAGTGGTCGAACCTTGCGGCGAACAAGGCGGGGGTAACGGTTGTCGTGACCGGAGTTGATCGTGACACGAACGGTTCGCGACGGATTTACGGCATTATGTAGCACGCGCCACCACGCTTGACGGGTGCGCCGATCTCGATCATGTTCCTTATATGTTCTCATGATCGGAGCGCGTTCGATGGCTCAGCACTTCCTCCTGTCCGCGGCGGCTCGCTCGCTCAGCCCGGCCA
>CAINEA010000725.1 GCA_903847525.1 uncultured Acetobacteraceae bacterium
ACTGTCCCCTGCGCAGCAGATACGGATGCTGCGTGCGCAATTCCTGCATGACCGTGGGGTGGAAGCCGAAAACCTCCAATACCGTCGCCGAGCGTTCCACCGCGAAATCGAACGCGGCGTTCATCAGGTTGCGCAGAATTTCGGGCCGGGCGGTGTCGTAGAACAGGTCCGTGACGATGAAGTGGCCGGGCGCGGTGGTGGCTGCCTCCCGCAGGGCAACGTATCCCAGCAACTCCCCAGCTTCCCGGCACGCCAGGGCGTAGGACGGGCCTAGCAGCCGTGGCGGGTGGATATGGCGCCAGTTCAGCATGGCCGAACTGCGTACGAGGGTAACCTCATGGCCGTCTTTCAGATGGTCCCAAAGCGTATCGAATTCCGGTCCGAACTGCGTGACGGGCTCGATGTCCAGCTTCTTGCAGGGAAAACGGATGCGGGACCGGCCGAAGCCCGCAGCCAGTCCGGCCCGCGCTCCGCCGGCCATACCGAGCGCGAAAGGGGCCAGCATAGCGCCGGTGGCGCGGACCGGGGCCAGCTTTGCAAGGCGGTGCAGCGGGCTCGGCGCCTCGTTCTGATCCAGTTTCCAGCGGACGAGTGCCGGCACATCCAGCAGCCACAGCAGCCGTTGATCGAAATCTTCGATCGGGATTTTTCGCATCCCGAAATTGCTGCTGGCGTGCATCGCGCTGGTGATCGCGTTTGCCGTGGTGTTCAGCAGGAAACGATCCTTGGGCCATTCCAGGTAGGTGGACAGCAGCGTCAGTCCGCCCTTGCCGTAGCCGGGTTCCACCGCCCAGGTGGTCGGCGAAATGGCGGGATGGGTTTGCCCCCCGGCCCATACCGCCTGCGGCACCAGGCCATGGAAGCCGACGATACGCCCGTCCGGGGTTTGCAGCACCCAGCCGAAGGGGTCGCGACTGGTGCGAAACGGGTTGTTCAGCCAGCGATGTTCACAAAGCGCACGGAATTCCTCGACCGTGGCTTTCGCATAGGCCGGGAACACGCGGGCGCATACCGGCAGGATGCCCGGTATGTCGTCCAGGGTCGCCAGCCGGCATATTGCCTCGGCCGATGCGGCGCCCGGCGCGCGCGCCGGCTTGGGCGAACCGAGCTTGGGAGAACCAAGCTGGGGCGAACCGATATCCAGTGCCAACGCTCCCGAGACGCGTGCCGGGGCCCGACCTAGCCGTGACGCATCGACGCCTTGCGCGCGGAGGATGCGGGCGAACGCCTCGACGGTGAAATGATCCAGCACCTGATCCAGGGTCACCTTGATGCGGAACGCGGACTCGACGCGCAGCACCAGGTTCATCGCCAGCAGCGAATCTCCGCCGCACTCGAAAAAATCGTCCTGGATGCCGATCTCGGGGCTTCGCAGCACGGTTTGCCAGATTGCGCACAGGTGCTTTTCCAGTTCGTCGCGCGGCTGCAGCGCTGTTGGCACCAGGGGCGCCGTTGGATCGGCGGGCGTCGTTTGCATGGCCTGGCGCAGCAGTTTCAGGCGCTTGCGGTCCACCTTGCCGTTGGCCGATAGCGGCAGATCATCGACGAAGAACAGCGCAGATGGGATCATCGCGAGCGGCAGTTTTTGGCGCAGGAAGCTGCGCAGGTCGCGCTCGCTCAGCGTTGCGCCGGGTGCGGGCACGACATAGGCGACCAGCGCCGCCTCGCCGTCGGCCCCATCGGGCTCGTCCAGCGCGGCCGCCGCGGCCTGCACCGCATCGTGCGCCTGGATATTCTTCTCCACTTCGCCAAGCTCGATCCGCACACCGCGGACTTTTACCTGGTCGTCCAGGCGGCCGAGAAAGTCGATGCTGCCGTCGGGCAGGAACCGGCATCGGTCGCCGGTGCGGTACATCCGCGTCTCAGGCTCGGGATTGAATGGGTTGGGCAGGAATTTCTCGGCGGTAAGGTCGGGGCGATTGAGGTAGCCGCGCCCAACGCTGATGCCGCCGATGAACAACTCGCCGGCTTCACCGACGGCCACCGGGTTCAGGTCGGTATCGAGGATGTAGAGTTCGGTGTTGTCGATCGCGTAGCCGATCGGCACGGAGTCGCGCGTGTCGTCACGCCGGCAGGGCCAGCGGGTTACGCCGATCGAGCATTCCGTCGGACCGTAGGAGTTACATACTTCCGCACTCAGGCGCTTGAAGAATAACGATTGCAGCGTGCTGCTCAGTACCTCCCCACCGCACATCACATGGCGGAGCGCGCTGAGGTCCGGCATGTCCGGTTGCTCCAGGAATGACCGCATTAGCGAGGGCACGAACTGGGCGATGCTGACGCGTGTATCGGACATCAGCTTGGTGAGGTAGGCCGGGTCGTGCTGGCGGTCGCTGTCCGCGAGCACAAGTTTGGCACCGCTGATCAGCGGCAGGAAAAGCTCCCAGACCGAAACATCGAAGGTGAGCGGCGCCTTCTTCAACACGACGTCGGCGGGAGTCACCTCGAAAGTTCTGCGCATCCAGACGAGCCAGTTGACCACGCCACGATGGGGGATCATCGCTCCCTTGGGCTGGCCGGTGGAGCCGGACGTGTAGATGACGTAGGCGAGGTCTGCGGTGCCGATCTTTACGTCGTCGGGGCAGGGTTCGGCGGAGCCATCGCCTTGCGGCCCGTTTGCCGGATCGGCCACGTCGATGACCAACGTACTCCCCGCGTCCAGGCTGCGGCGATGGGTCAGTACGACCCCCAGTCTGGCATCCGACACGAGGAATTGGAGCCGTTCCTGCGGCAGCCGCGGATCGATCGGCACAAAAGCGCCGCCGGATTTGAGGATGGCCAGCAGGCCGACAATCATTTCCGGCGATCGTTTCATCGCGATGCCGACCAGAGAGCCCACCACGGTGCCGTGCCTGCGCAGCCGATCGGCGAGCGAATTCGCCCTGTCGTTCAACTCACGGTAGCTGAGGACATGGCCGTCATGGATTACGGCGATGGCGTCGGGCGTGCGCTGCACCCAAGACTCGATGATCGTGTGTAGGCAGAGCGCGCGATCGCGCTCGCTTGAGACTACGTCATGCAGTTCCAATGCGTTTGGCAACGTATCGGCAATGGCTGTGGCATCCGACAAGAACCCTTCTTCCTTGGGGTGGTTCGGCGAGAGGCTGGTCGCCCATTGCGGGAGCCTCGCGGTGCCGGAGCCTTCAAGCAGCATAGACGGTGCCTGCGGCGATCACCGGTTTGGCGACCGTTAAGAAAGGCAGAAGCAATGATGCATTTAAAGGATCTTTTGTGATCCATTCCAAAACCCAATCGCGGACCGGATCTTGCCGGCAAATGGCGCTGACGCGCGACGCGGTTGGCCCGTCGTTCAGTTGCGGAACGGCGCATTTTTGGAACCGGGTGGGGCGAATGCTCATCGGATTTCCTGAGCGCAAGTTACACTATTTATCAGAACACCACGAAAAAGGGATTATAGCATTAACATAGGTCAATTTGCAAGACGGTTGTCGGTTTATGTTCCGTAACATTATGGCCGGCGTGCGGCAAAGCGTTGTCGCAGCAGACGATGTTAACGCGCGCCGTCAAGTGCCTATAAGTTGGTGAATATTTCCTTGCCGGGCTGGCGAAGGCCACACCAAATGGCGATCAGGCGGGCTCGGTAGTTGCTACTACCGATTGTGGAAGGAGACGGTGCAGCGATCCCGGATCCGATCGGTGGGATTGGTATCCGGACAATCAAGCGCATATTCGCGGCAGAACTGGCTGCGGAAAACTGCCCGTTATTCCAGGTTGCCCCTTGTCGCGCGACGATCACTGACAAGCGCCCGGCCCGTTGGCTCGAACGCCGCCTTCGCGGAGGCGGGCCGTTACGGAATACGGAGTTCTCTCTACCCTCTGGCGCCAGCGGATCGAACTGAAACCATGTGGTTAATCCGGTCGTGCATCGACCCTGGACAGGAAGTGACGCTTCTGGGAGCCGCCGGCGCGCGTCCTGCTGGCCTATGGCAGTCCGAGCGTGCGGCCTGGGTAGCCGGCGGCGTCGAAATATTTTGTCTTGTTGGCGATCTGGTACTTCACCACCGTCACGTGTCCCGCCTCGTCCGGCTTGGAGCGCATTGTGCCGGATAGGGTCAGCGGCATGGCGCCGTTCGGCATGGCCTCGCTCAGCACGCGGCCGATCAGTTTGCCGTGGTTGACGAAGCGCAGGTCGAGCAGCCGGGCGATGGTCTTGCCGAGATCGGCGTTGCTGGCCGGCGCGGGATCGGTGAAGTGCTGGCGGAAGCTCGGTCCGGCGGCGGCCATTATGTTGCGGGTATCGGCGCGCGAGAAGTTGCCGTGCATGCCTTGTCCTTGCTGCAGGCCGGTGTCCGCCAGCTCCACGCCGCAATTGGTCGGATCCGCACAGCCGGTAGAGAAGGAGCGGAAATTGATCACGATGGCCGGCATCGGCGTGACGGCGCTGCCCTGCAGCGAGATTGCCGATAACGGCAGCGTGCCGGGGATCGGGCCCAAGGCATTATCCACGAACAAGCCGCTGACATAATCTTGCGCCGCCAGAATCTTGACCACCTTGGCCGCCAGAGCCTTGTCGCCCTTCGGGATATAGACGAGGTCCGAACCGCCATTGGCCGCAACCACGACATCCGGCTTGGCAGGATCGGGGCCGATCAGCCCGTTGGCCCGGACCGGAAACGTACCGGCCGCCACGGGCGCGCTCTTGGCGTCGGGATCGAACAACGGCATGTCGAGCCCGTGCGCGAGGTCGATGGCCACGAAACCCGGCGGCAGCAGGTTGTCGGTGACGCCCTTGTAGGTTTGGGTTGCCGCGAAGCTGGTCGCGGTTTCCTTGGAGATCGTCGAGAAGCCGTGATCGGAGGTGACGATCACGTCGGTAGTCTTGTCCAACCCTTGCGCGTGCAAGGCTCCCAACAGCTTGGCCAAATTGTTGTCGGCGTTGCGGATGGAGGCAAGCGACGTAAGTCCGTTGATGCCCGGTACAAGGCGCCCGAGGCTGTCGCCCTGGTTATGCTGGGTGCCGTCCGGATCCCGCGACCAGTAGACCATCACGAAGGATTTACCTCGCGCCTTGAACATCGGCAGCACCACCTGGGTGGCGACCGAGGTGAACCATTCCTGCTGCCCGACATTGGCGGCCAGCGTTCCGGGGGTGGCGTTGTTGCCGGCGGCGCCGTTGGGTCCTCGCGTCGGCGCTTCCACCGGCAGTGCGGCTGCGGTGAGGCGCTGCTTTACTTCATCGGCCAGGGGAATGCCGGCTGGGCGTCCGGTACGGTCGTCGACGATGATGGTCTTCTGCCCGGTGCGTTCCTTGTGATCGAAGATCAGTGCCGGGCCGAGCTTGCCGATGCTGGCGGTGGAATAGGATTTCGCCCGGGCCGCTTCCAGGATCGTGGTCTCGTTCAAATAGTCGCCGGAGAAGTGCTCATCGACGTCTCCGAGCACGGGATCGCTTTCCAGGAATGGCGTCAGGCTGTTGCCGGCGCCGGGAACCTGGAAGCCGGTGTAGATCGTGTTGGAGAAGTCGCCGGTATCGCCCAGCATATGTCCGGTCGCCATGCCGGACGCGTTGGAGGTGGTGAATGTCGGGAACAGTGAGTGGGTGTTGGTGAAATGCACGCCGCGATTCATCAGCGCGAGGAGGGTGGGCGCCGTTTCGGCATTCACCATGCCGGGACGGAGGCCATCTGCGATGAACAGAATCACGTTATGCGGCTTCTGTGCCGGCGGCAGCTGCTTCTGCTGGGCGTGGGCGGGGCACGCTGCCAGTATCGGCGCCGTCAGGACCAGGGCCGTGAGGAAGAAGCCTGTTGAAAGTGTGCGTTGCATGTGTGTCTCCTGTCAGGACCCTGCCGCTAACCCGGACCGTCGGGCAGGTCATGTGACAATCTAAAGACAGAAAATCGCCGCTCTACCGCGGCCGGCCCGACACCAGGAAGCGCCACCCTTTCGCCGTCAGTTCCACCCGCAATTCCCGGTCCGCTCCGCGCCGGGGGATCACCCATCCCCGATCGATCGCATCCTCCCAAACCGTCAGCCGCGGACAGGAGGTTCGCCAGATATCCATCGCATCCGCATAGGACCGCGGCTGCGCGGCGGTCCATTCCAGGAAATCCAGGATCAACGGAGTAAGTGTATCCGTCATTCGGCCCTCCCGTGGTCTGATCGATCCAGCGCGAGCATGGCGCGACCTGGCGGCAGGAGCAACAAGCCGTCCCGGCCCATGCTCCGGTAGTATGAACGTTCAGAGCATGGCTGGATTGATCTTCCGGCCGATCTCTTGCGCCCGGATGTGCCATCCCCCAATTTCGCCATAATCGTTCGATATCGAACGACCTGACACAGGAGTCCGACATGATCGACATCCGTCCCTTCAACAGCCTCGGCGCTTTCAAGAACGAGTGGCTGGACGCCAGGCACCATTTCTCCTTCGGCCATTACCGCGACCCCAAGCGTGCGGGTTTCGGCCGCCTGCTGGTCTGGAACGATGACCGCATCGCGCCGGGAACCGGTTTCGATCCGCATCCGCACAAGGAGATGGAGATCGTCACCTATGTCCGCACCGGCGCCATCACCCATCGCGACAGCCTCGGCAACGAAGGCCGCACGGAGGCCGGGGATGTGCAGGTCATGCATGCCGGCACCGGCATCGTGCATGCCGAACTGAACAAGGAAACCATCGACACCACGCTTTTCCAGATCTGGATCCTGCCGGACCGCGCCGCCGCCGCCCCCGGCTGGGCCGCCCGCGAATTCCCCCGCAAGGACGGGCTCAGCGTGCTCGCCAGCGGCCGCAAGCAGGATGAAGGCGCCGGCGCGCTGCAACTGAACGCCGACGCCGCGATCATCGCCGGCACATTGGCCAAGGGCGAAACCGCGCATATCGCGCTCCGCCCCGGCCGCGCGGCCTATCTGGTGCCGGCCAAGGGCTCGGTCACGGTCAACGGCGTCCCGGTCAACAGCCGCGACGGCGCGGCCATCGCCGATGAGCGGGATCTGGCCATCGTCGCGTCCGAGGATGCCGAACTGGTCGTCGTGGAGGTTGCCGCCTAACATCCTCCCACCAAGCATGGGGGAACGAAGAGATGACTCGTCTGGCTGTATCGCCGCTCACCACCTATCTCGGCCATCTCGAAAAGGGAGAACTGGGCTACCAGTTCTCCCCGGCAGCGAACCAGGCGATCTTCTACCCCCGTGTGATCTGCCCGGTCACCGGCAGTGAAAACCTCGAATGGCGCGTCAGCGCCGGTTTCGGTACCGTGCATGCCACCACCGTGGTGCATCCGCAGCAGGGTGCGCCGTTCAATGTCGCGCTGGTCGATGTCGATGAGGGATTCCGGCTGATGAGCCGGGTGGAGGACATCGAACCGATGGACGTGAAGATCGGCATGCGGGTGAAATTTCGGGTCCATCCCGCCGAGGGCGAGGAACCCCCTTATCCTGTCTTCACCCCGGCGGGAGACGCGAAATGAGCGGCCTCACGAGGGGTTGCGCCGCCATTGTCGGCGTCGCGGAATCCGATCTCGGCGCCGTCGCCGCGCTGATGAGCCCGCTCGACCTGATGGCCCAGGGCATCGCCCGCGCGCTGGATGATTGCGGCCTGACCCTGAAGGATGTGGACGGCCTGTTCTGCGCCACCACCCAGGCCCGCACCTCGGCCATGTCGCTGGCCGAATATTTGCGCCTGCCCGATGCCTACACCGACAGCACCATCGTCGGCGGCTCGTCGTTCGAGGTGCATGTCGCGCACGCCCAGGCCGCCATCGCCGCCGGCCTGTGCACCGTCGCGGTCGTTGCCTATGGCAGCACCCAGCGCACCGTCGGCCGCCGCGCCGCCTCGGCACGCGAGTACAACCCCTACGAAACCCCGTTCAAACCCTTCCTGCCGGCCACCGCCTACGCCATGGCCGCGTCCCGCCACATGCACGAATTCGGCACCACGCGGGAACAATTGGCCGAGGTCGCGGTCGCCGCGCGGCAATGGGCGCAATTGAACCCGGCCGCGTGGGAGAAGAAGCCGCTGACGGTTGCCGACGTGCTGGGCGCGCGCATGGTCAGCTACCCGCTGACGGTGCGCGATTGCTGCCTGGTCACCGATGGCGGCGGCGCGGTCATCGTCACCTCGGCCGAGCGCGCCAAATCGCTGAAGAAGGCCCCCGTCTATGTGCTCGGCTGCGGCCAGTCGATCACCCATGCCAGTATTTCGTCCATGCCGGACCTGACCCATACCGGCGCCATCCGCTCCGGTGCCGAGGCGTACAAGATGGCCGGGCTGGCGGCGAAGGACATCGACGTGCTGGCGCTGTACGACGCCTTCACCATCAACACGATTCTGTTCCTGGAAGATCTTGGGTTCTGCGCGAAAGGGGAGGGCGGTCCTTTCGTTGCCGGCGGCCGCATTGTTCCTGGGGGTTCGCTGGCCGTCAACACCAATGGCGGCGGGCTGTCCTATTGCCACCCCGGCATGTACGGCCTGTTCCTGCTGATCGAGGCCACGCGCCAACTGCGCGGCGAATGCGGCGAGCGGCAGGTGAAGGACGCCAAAACCGCCCTTGCGCACGGCAATGGCGGCGTGCTGTCGGCGCAGGCGACCGTTATCCTGGGCACCGAAGCGGCTTTGTGAGTCCGGGTTGGCCGGGGACGTAAAGGCTGGGACTTTGCCTCAGTCTTACTTCTAGGTCGGGACCATCCTACCGGCCGAGCATGTACAGTATAACATGCCGTTCGGTTCGGTCCTCCAGTTCCAGGCTGGTGGCCACCTTGTAGTCGGCGAAACGATCCAGGCCCTCGCGCGGAAGATAGGCCCGGCCTGGGTCGGCCACCCAAACGATTGCCTGCGCGGCCATCGCCTCGAGCCAGGGGAGGATGTGCAGCGTCATCGGCGCCTCGTAGCAGACATCGCCGCACAGGATCAGGTCCCAGCGGCAGGGGGCGCCGACCACGTCTTCGCTGAGGGCGGTCACGTTCACGTCGTTCTGTCGCGCGTTGAGGTTGATCGCCGCCACGGCCAGCGGATCGATCTCGGCGGCTTCCACCGATGCCGCGCCGGCCATCGCGCAGGCGATGGCGGCGATGCCGCCACCGGCGGCGAAGTCCAGCACGCGCTTGCCGGCGACGAGTTCGGGATGATCCAGCACGTGTCGCGCCAGGGCCTGGCCGCCGGGCCAGGCGAAGGCCCAGAACGGCGGCTCGATGTTCTTCTCGCGCAGCCAGTCCTCGCTTGCGAGCCAGATCGGGGTGATCTCGCTGGCCAGGAACAGGACTATCTCCGGCACCAGCTGGGTGTGCTCCAGGCGCGTGTGTTCGCGCAGGAAGGCGTCGGGGTTCTGCGCGGGGTCGGTCAAATCCGGCCGATCAGCAAAGCCAGCCCGACCGCCAGCCCCACCTCGCGGTTGGCGCGGAACAGGCGCAGGCAGAGGCCGGCGTTGTGGATGTCGAGCGCCCGAACCTGCCAGGCCAGCAGCGCGGCCGGCAGCGCCAGCGCCGGGTAGTACCAGACGGACAGGCCGGCCAGCCAGCCGGCCAGCGCCAGCAGCGCCACGGCGCCGGCGTAGCAGGCGGCCAGGAACGGCCCGGTGTTTTCATTGAACAGCCGCGCCGTGGATTTCACCCCCACCAGGGCGTCGTCCTCACGGTCCTGGTGCGCATAGACGGTGTCGAAGCCGAGGTCCCACAGGATCGCGGCGCCGTAGATCGCCGCCCAGGCAACGCCGATCCGCCCCCCAGCGGCGACGTAGCCCATCGGCGCGCCGAAGCCGAAGGTGAACCCCATCACCAGCTGCGGCCACCAGGTTACCCGCTTGGCCAGCGGGTACAGCGCCACCAGTAGCAGCGATCCCACGCCGAGCGCCTGGGCGAGAGAATTCAGCTGCAGCAGCACCGCCAGCCCGGCTGCCAGCAGCACGACCAGAAAAACCAGGGCATGACGTGCTCGAAGCGCGCCGGACGCCAGCGGCCGTCCGGCTGTGCGCTCGACCATCCGGTCAATATCTCGGTCCCACAGATCGTTCACCACGCAGCCGGCCGAGCGCATCACCAGGCTGCCGATCGCGAACAACGTGATCAGCCAGAGGGTTTGTCCGGTGGGTGCGCCGGCCAGCAGAATGCCCCACAGTCCCGGCAGAAACAGCAGCCAGACGCCGATCGGCCGATCCAGCCGGGCCAGCAGCGCGTACGGGCGCCAGCCTTCGGGCAAGCGGGCGACCCAGCCGGTGGCGACGATGTCGGTATGGCCTGTTTCAGGAAGCGGGGGCATCGCTGCTACTCTCACCCGCATGCATACCTCGTCAACCGATCCAGCCGCGCCGGACACCTCGATCCGCCTGTTCACCGACGCCGATTTGGCGCCGGGGCTGGAACTGGCGGCGAGCCCGGCGCAGGCGCACTACCTTGGCACCGTCATGCGCCGCGGGCCAGGTGCCGCGCTGCGCCTGTTCAACGGGAGGGACGGCGAGTGGCGCGCGCGGATCGCCGCCATCCGCAAGGACCGCGCCACGCTGACGGTTGAGGCCCCTCTGCGCCCGCAATCGTCCGAGCCCGATTTATGGCTGGTGTTCGCTCCATTGAAGCGGGATGCCACCGATATGCTGGTGCAGAAGGCGACCGAACTGGGCGCCTGCGCGCTGCTGCCGGTGCTGACCGAGCGCACCAACACCGAGCGGGTGAACCTTGCCCGCCTCGCCGCGATCGCCATGGAGGCCGCCGAGCAGAGCGAGCGCCTGACCGTGCCCACCCTGCAATCCCCGCGCCGCCTGCCGGATGTGCTGGCCGATTGGCCGAAGGATCGGCCGCTGGTCGCGGCCATCGAACGCTCGGATGCCCCGCTGCCGCCCCGTGGCTTGGCCAGCGCCGCGCTGCTGGTCGGTCCGGAGGGCGGCTTTTCTCCCGCGGAGGTCGAGATGCTGCGCTCGCGTCCGTTTCTGGTGCCGGCCAGCCTCGGCCCCCGGGTGCTGCGGGCGGAGACGGCGGCCATCGCCGGGCTGGCGCTGTTGCTCGCGCCCGCTTGCGGGTAGAAGTTTTCGCGAACAAGCCAGAACCCGCCCAATTACCTCACAAAGATTGCCCGGAGCGACATGTCCAATCCCGGAGATTCCGATAACACGCCGATCGCGTCGATGGCGCAGCTGGCCGATTTCATCGCCGTCGGCTGCAAGCCGAAGGACGAATGGCGGATCGGCACCGAGCACGAGAAGTTCGGCTTCCATCGCGACGATCTGAGGGTGCCCGCGTACGAATCCGAGGCGGGCAAAGGGGGCATCCGCGCCATCCTGGAGGGTCTGCTCGGGTTCGGCGGCGAAGCGATCCTGGATCGCGGCAACCCGATCGGCATCAAGCTCGGC
>CAINEA010000726.1 GCA_903847525.1 uncultured Acetobacteraceae bacterium
AAGGAAGAATGCGAACCCGATGCCGCCGATTCTGATTCTATTCGTAAACTAAGCGCCAACTTTGAGCTTCTTTTGTTCTGCAACGGATCAGGTGGAAAATGAGGGGAGGCTTAAGGGCCACCATAGGTCATCATGGTTCCCGGAACGATGGCATGCGGCGCCTGAATATACGTGTCGAGTGTCGCGACATCCCAAATGAGATTCGAGGCTTGATTGGCCGGCGAATAGAGAAAGCTGGACCGTTCCCCGGTCCTGCGGCCAACAATTCCGTACAGGCTGGGGCCGCGCCCGTTCTGCCCGGATTGCACCGAATGGCAGCCAGAGCAAATGGCCGTAAAAACCGCCTTGCCGGCCTTGGGGTCCCCTGCACGCGCGGGCGAGGTTAGTGCGGGCAGCATTACCGCTACCAGCGCCCATCCACGTAGCGCCCACGTACCCGCAACAGCTCGTCTCAGCGCGCCTGGCCGTGCCGCTTTGGGGGGCATCGTCGTTTCTCCTCTCGCGGTCAAAGCCCGCATGCGCCTGTCGATGCGGGTCCGACGTGCTACTCCGGCAATACCTCGATGCTGTCGCCGAGGGCGAACCGGCCGCCCTCGATCACCTCGGCGTGAATGCCGAGGTCCGAATGGCCGTAGTGCTGCCGCAGTTCCTCCACCGGATCGGCGTCGCGTTTGGCGGTTTCCGGGTTCACCTGCGTGGCCGCGCAGCGCACGATCCGTTTGGTCACTCGCAGCAGCGCGCCGCCGACCTGAATCTCCCGCCCAACCCAGCCGAACTCGTTCCAGGGCGGCGTGCCGGTGAACCAGACATTGGCGCGGAACCGCCGCCGGTGGCGCCTGCCGCCCACCTTGGCCTCGTAGTCACGCAGGCTTTCGAGGTTGATCAAGCTTACCACCGGGGTCTTTTGGTCGCTGAACACGTGCCCGGGCAGGTAGTGAAAGGTTGGTTTTCCGCGCGCCTCGTCATCGAGGAAGCCGGCCAGGTAGGCGGCGATGTTCTCCCGCCCGTTCGGACTCAGCGCGTCTTCCACCACGCCGGACCCGTCGGGCGCGATGATCGCCAGCAGGCCGCTGCGGGCGTCGAAATGCGAGCGCAGGGCGGCGATCCGTTCATTCTTCATCAGGCACATGAAATTGTACTTTGGCAGCCATGCGGGAACCGCTGGGTCGAAGCCGGAATCGCCTTGCGCCAAGGCGAACGCGCGGTCCCAGGGAATGGTTCCCCCGGAGATTACCTCCGTCTGTTCCAATGCCTCGGCCGTCAGCCCCTTCACCGGGAATCGATAGAGGTGTTCGATGCGCATACGTGAAACTCCCTACTTGAGTGGCACTCTGCGCTGTCCCATTTATGTGTTCAATGGTTTGTCTCCGCTGCCAGATAGACGGGGCGGGGAAGGGCCGGTCGCCTAAACAAAGGGACATAGAACATGGATATCGAAAAATTCACCGAACGGTCGCGCGGCTTCCTGCAGGCCGCGCAGACCATTGCCATCCGCGAATTCCATCAGCGCATCACGCCCGAGCACTTGCTCAAGGCGCTGCTCGACGATGAGGAAGGCGCCGCCGCCGGCCTGATCAAGGCGGCCGGGGGCGACCCGATCGCCGCCCGCAATGCCACCGAGGCCGAAATCGCCCGCCAGCCCAAGGTGCAGGGCTCGGGCGCCGGCCAGCCGCAGATCACCCCGGAAATGGTGCGCATCCTGGACGCCGCCCAGCAGGCCGCGACCAAGGCGGGCGACGAATATGTCGCCCAGGACCGTCTCCTGATCGCCCTTGCTGCCAGTGATACCCCGGCCGCCCGCGCCCTGCGCTCCGCAGGCGCCACGCCGCAGGCGCTGGAAAAGGCCGTCGCGGATATCCGCAAGGGCCGCAAGGTGACCAGCCAGAACGCCGAGCAGAGCTTCGACGCTCTGAAGAAATACGCCCGCGACGTTACCGAGTTGGCCCGGACCGGCAAGCTCGACCCGGTGATCGGCCGCGACGAGGAAATTCGCCGCGCCATCCAGGTGCTGGCCCGCCGCACCAAGAACAACCCGGTCCTGATCGGCGAACCCGGCGTCGGCAAGACCGCGATCGTCGAGGGCCTCGCCCTGCGCATCGTCAACGGCGACGTGCCGGAGGCGTTGAAGAATAAGCGCCTGCTGTCGCTCGACCTCGGCCAGATGGTCGCCGGCGCCAAGTATCGCGGCGAGTTCGAGGAACGGCTGAAAGCCGTTCTGAAGGAGATCGAGGACGCCCAGGGCGAGGTCATCCTGTTCATTGACGAGATGCACACCCTGATTGGTGCCGGCAAGGCCGATGGTGCGATGGACGCGTCCAACCTGATCAAGCCGGAACTGGCCCGCGGCGCGCTGCACTGCATCGGCGCCACCACGCTGGATGAATACCGCAAGCACGTGGAGAAAGACGCCGCCCTGGCCCGCCGCTTCCAGCCGATCTTCGTCGGTGAGCCGAGTGTCGAGGACACGATCTCCATCCTGCGCGGGATCAAGGAAAAGTACGAGCTGCATCACGGCGTGCGCATCACCGACGGCGCGCTGGTCGCCGCGGCCACGCTGTCCAATCGCTACATCACCGACCGATTCCTGCCTGACAAGGCAATCGACCTGATGGACGAGGCCGGCTCCCGCCTGCGCATGCAGGTCGACAGCAAGCCCGAGGAACTCGACGAACTCGACCGGCGGCTGATCCAGCTGAAGATCGAGCGCGAGGCCATGCGCAAGGAAACCGATACCGCCTCGCGTGACCGTCTGGTGAAGTTGGAGAAGGAACTGTCCGAGATCGAGGAGAAATCGGACGCGATGACCGCTGCCTGGAAATCCGAGAAGGAAACCCTGGCCAGCGCCCAGAAACTGAAGGAACAGCTCGACCAGGCCCGCAGCGAAGCCGAAGTGGCACAGCGCCGCGGAGACCTCGCTCGCGCCTCGCAACTGTTGTACGGCGACATCCCCGAACTGGAGCGCAAGCTGGCCGCCGGCCGCGAAGGCAAGCTGGTGAACGAGGCGGTGGACGAGCAGCAGATCGCCGGTGTGGTGTCCCGCTGGACCGGCGTGCCGGTGGACAAGATGCTGGAAGGCGAGCGTGGCAAGCTGATGCGCATGGAAGATGAACTGCGCAAGCGGGTCATCGGCCAGGAAGATGCGCTCAAGCACGTCGCCAACGCGGTTCGCCGCGCCCGTGCCGGCCTGCAGGACCCCAACCGCCCGATCGGCAGCTTCCTGTTCTTAGGCCCGACCGGTGTCGGCAAGACCGAACTGGCCAAGGCATTGGCGGAATTCCTGTTCGACGACGACCGCGCGATGGTGCGCATTGACATGAGCGAGTTCATGGAGAAGCACGCCGTCTCCCGCCTGATCGGCGCCCCCCCGGGCTATGTCGGCTATGATGAAGGCGGCGTGCTGACCGAGGCCGTCCGCCGCCGGCCGTATCAGGTGATCCTGTTCGATGAGGTGGAGAAGGCGCACGAGGATGTCTTCAACATCCTTCTTCAGGTGTTGGACGATGGCCGCCTGACCGATGGTCAGGGCCGGACGGTGAATTTCCAGAACACCATCATCGTGCTGACCAGCAACCTCGGCAGCGACATCCTGGCCGCCCAGCCGGAAGGCGAACCGGCCACGATGGTGCAGGGCCAGGTGATGAACGTGGTGCGCCAGCATTTCCGCCCGGAGTTCCTGAACCGGCTGGACGAGATCGTGCTGTTCCGGCGCCTGCAACGGGTGGATATGGCCGATATCGTCAAAATCCAGATGCAGCGGTTGCTGGCGTTGCTGGAAGATCGGCACATCAAGCTCGATCTGGATCAGGCGGCGACGGATTGGCTGGCGGCGGAGGGGTATGACCCGGTGTACGGCGCGCGGCCGTTGAAGCGGGTGATCCAGCGCAGCCTGCAAAATCCGCTGGCCGGGTTGATTTTGGAAGGCGCGATCAAGGACGGCGACAGCGTGCCGGTGACGGCGGGCAAGGATGGGCTGGTGATTGCCGGCGCGTTGGCCGAAGCGGCTTAAACGACACAAGGCCGGGGGCTGCCGCCCCCGGCCTTGCACGGCATCCGATCTGGGCGCGGTTTAGCCGCGTTCGTCGCAGCCGCGGGCGCTGATGCGGCAATGGCGGCCACCCTGGTTGGCGCAGCCTTCCAACGCGGCTTCCTCGGCGCGGCGCAGACCATCGCGGGTCGCCCAGCCATAGCCACCGCGTTCGCCCGAGGCCACCGCTGCGCACATGCGGCGGAAATTGGTGGCAATGCGGCAGCCACGGCCGCAATCTTCCAAAGCCCGATCTTCCGCGCTGCGACGACCGGGGTAGTTGAAGGACACCACGGCGCGGCCATCA
>CAINEA010000727.1 GCA_903847525.1 uncultured Acetobacteraceae bacterium
AAGGAAGAATGCGAACCCGATGCCGCCGATTCTGATTCTATTCGTAAACTAAGCGCCAACTTTGAGCTTCTTTTGTTCTGCAACGGATCAGGTGGAAAATGAGGGGAGGCTTAAGGCGTCAACACGCAGATCAATGGCGCCTACTGGGGAGCTAATGAGTGCTGGATTATAAGCGACAGTACGTTCTCAGTCGAATGCTTTTGCTTCCACGAGACGGCGCGTTTACGAGCTGTTTCCCGGATATTGCGCTTTCGCTCGTCTGGCATATCGACTGCCTCCCGCAGGGTGTCAAGGTTCAAGGCACCATAGATAATTCCAGACGCTGACCCATCGTGTATGCGATCGGACATCCAGGTATTGTTCGGAACCATGACAGGAACACCGAGGCTGGCCGCATCGCTGAGCATGCCGGATGGGCGCATGCGGTACCGGTTGGGGGAGTAGGGTAAGATCAACATCCCGCACCGGACCATGTTGGCCTGAAAATCCGCCGGTTCCAAGTTGCCAACCAGCACTTCCAACGAAGCCTGCGCGTTATGTTCGGTGAAGACACGGATCATTTCGTCTTTTTGATCCTTATTTTGGACTTGCACGAGGATCCGGAAATTGGGTCGGCCGGAAGCAACCTGAGCCAGGAGGTTAGGAAACGCCTGGCTGCCCTTCTCAGGCCGAAATTGTCCTAACAACCCGAAATCGACGTCGCATCGGCGCTGTGACCGAATCAGGGTTTGTGCGGGAACGACGTTCGGCATCAGGGTTAGCATCGGTATGTGCCTCACAACCATTCCAATAATGTTCCCAAGTGCGATCGAGAATCGCTGGTCAGGCACCCCGATAAAGGGCGCCATACCCTCAGTCACTTTCGCCAGACGACGACCGGCGTAGCGCCATGAGCTGGTATTGCCCTTTATTTCCGTTCTGTTCTCGTCAATGGACCAACTGAAATCTGGGCGATGCACAATGAAGGCAAGTCGCGGACGGCATGTTTCCAGCAGGCTTTCCAACCACAGCGCCGCTCCAAAAATTTCGTGCTCGGTAGCGTACGGAATGAGGAGGAGTTCATGCGGGTTAAGCCGATGGCCAAAGGTCGTACGGCAATCCTCTGCAAAGATCTCCGCGATATCGATGAAATCGGCAAGTCCCCGAAGATTGGGATCTCGCTCAATAACGGAGTCGGGCGGGATGCGGAAAGCCGGAACCGCTCCGGTTTCTCGGCAATGTTCCTCAGACAGACGCCGGTTGGCGTAGCAGTTCCAGGGGAGCCCGCGCTTAAGCAGCGCCTCGCGCCACGAGAGAGTATCGTTGAAATAATGGCTGTGCTGATCTTGCAGCCCATTCTGGACGACATGCACCGTCGCTCGCGTTGACGCTGACACGGACCGGTTGCCCGAAGCTACAGCACGTGGAGGCGTGGGGTGTAGTCTGGCCGCGAGACTTCCCGTCACCACACGGATCACCGGCAACCAGGCCCCAGAAGCGGGCTGGCGGAACAAGCGAACGGAAGGATACCACGGCGTGTCCGTTCTCTGCCGCATCCAACGCCAATCCGACGGTTCCGGCAGCAGTACCCATGCTTCCTTGCCCAGCGCGCCGGCCAGATGCGCTACGGCGCTATCAACCGTAATGATGAGATCGAGCCCCGCAATCGCGGCTGCGGTTTCGCCGAAATCGGTCAGGGCAGCCGATATGTCGAGTAGGTTCGACGCCGTATCCATGAATGCCTGGTCGCGCTCGGGGATCATGCGCTGCAGCGCCACGAAACATGCCTCAGGCGTCGCCAACAGCGGAGCGAGGGCCGCAAGCGGGATCGATCGCCGGTGATCGTTGGCGTGTTTCGGATTGCCTGCCCAGGCCAGGCCGATACGCAGCGCCTTACGGTTCGCCCAACCCGAGATTCGCTTCCGCCAGGCATCTACACGGACCGGATCGGCAGTCACGTGGCCATCCGGCGCTGGGATCGTGTGCTGGTCGGTGCCGAACAGCCAGGGCAATCGTGAAAGCCGGGTCCAGGCCGTCAGCGGCGGCAAAGCCTCCCATTGCGACACGCAAGTGGTTACGCCACGAACACGCGCGAGCAGGCCAACCAAGGCGGGATCGCAGATAACGATCACCTCATGGCACAAATCCGCCGCCGCTGGGATAAAGCGGGAGTACTGAATTACATCGCCAAAGCCCTGGTCGGCGATCACGAGCAATCGGCCACGCGCCAGCCGCATGCCGGACCATTTCGGAATGGTCATTTTCGGCAACGCACGGAACCATGTATTCGTTCGGTCCAACCACTCCAGTTCTCGCCAGCCAGCGCGCATTTCGCCGCGCCGCAGCAGCATCTCCCCCAGCACCAG
>CAINEA010000728.1 GCA_903847525.1 uncultured Acetobacteraceae bacterium
CCGCCGCCAGCTGGCCGGCGGGCACATCCAGCGGAATACGAAACGGCATCTTGGCCATGAACGTCTCTATATCCGCCCGTTCGCGATCCCAGTTGATCAGCGCCGGAACCGTCAGGCGCGACATCACCAGGTTTTCCGCCACGGTCATCGACGGCACGACGGTGAAGTGCTGATAGACCATACCGAGGCCGAGGGCATCCGCCGCCGCCGGACGGTCCAGCACCGCCTCGTGGTCATCGACGAGGAAGCTGCCGCTATCCGCCCGGTAATAGCCGAGTAGGCATTTGACGAAGGTGGATTTGCCGGCACCGTTTTCCCCGAGCAGGCCATGGACGGTTCCGGGAGCGACTTTCAGCGAGACATTGTCCAGCGCGGTGAATGCCCCGAAACGCTTGGTGATGCCGATCGCCTCAATGCCGATGGCCTTGGTCGCCAGGAGCGGCGCGGCCAGGGCCGAGGTGGCACGTTCCGCGCTCATGGCAGTGCCTCCATCAACGATGCGCTGTCGCCAACCGCGCCGAAGACCCCACCCTGCATGTTCACCATCTTGATGGCGGCCGCATGGTTGCCGGCATCGGTGGCGCCGCAGCAATCGGTCAGCAGCAGACACTCGAAGCCACGGTCGTTCGCCTCTCGCATCGTGGTGTGGACGCAGACATCGGTGGTGATGCCGGACAGCACGAGGTTGCGGATACCGCGCAGGTGCAAGATGAGCTCAAGGTCGGTGGCGCAGAAGCTGCCCTTTCCAGGCTTGTCGATGATGGTTTCCCCGGGCATCGGGGCCAGTTCTGGTATGATCTCCCAGCCCGGCTCGCCCCGCACCAGGATCTTTCCGCAGGGACCGGGATCGCCGATGCCGGCGCCGATCTGGCGCGAACGCCAGCGCTTGTTGGCCGGCAGGTCGGACAGATCCGGGCGATGCCCCTCGCGGGTATGCAGCACGTGATAGCCTTTGGTGCGAAACGCACCGAGGACCCGGCGGATCGGTTCGATCGGTGCACGGGTCATCGACAGGTCGTAACCCATACGATCCACGTAGCCGCCCACGCCGCAGAAATCGGTCTGCATGTCGATGATGATCAGCGCCGTGTTCTCGGCCCGCAGATCGCCGTCGAACGGCCAGAGATAGGGTGTGGAGGCGATGGTGCTCATCGGTCAGCGTCCAAGGGTCAACTCGCCGGGAATGCCGCGCAGTGCCTTTCCGGGGGCGACCGTCGCCACCAGGATCACCAGCGTGACCACGTAGGGCGCGGCGTAGAACAGATAATAGCCCCAGGTGACGCCCACGGTCTGCAACGAGGGGCCGAGCGCCCCGGCCGCGCCGAACAGCAGGGAGGCGCCGGCGCAGGCGATCGGGTTCCAGCGGGAGAACACCACAAGCGCCACCGCCATCAGCCCCTGGCCGGAGGAGAGGCCTTCGTTCCAACTGCCGGGGTAGCTGAGCGACAGGAAGGCCCCACCGATCCCCGCCAACCCGCTGCCGGCAGCGGTGGCCAGCAGCCGGGTACGGCCGATCGGCAAGCCGAGCGCGCGCGCCGCGTCGTTGCTGTCGCCGACGATGCGGATGCGCAGGCCGATGCGCGTTGTGCGGAACACCCAGTGCAGGGCGAAGGCACAGGCGATGCCGATCAGGAACAGCGGGCAGACATCCAGCGCGCTGCGCACCTGCTGGGAGTCGGACCAGAAGCCGAACGGGATAGAGGGCAGCCGGGGTGCGGTCGGCTGGATGTAGGGTTTGCCGAAAAAGAATGCCAGGCCGGTGCCGGCCAGCATGATGGCGATGCCCATCGCCACATCATTGACCCGGGGCAGGTTGCAGATGGCGCCATGGATGCCACCGAGCACGATGCCGGCCAGCATTGCCGCCAGCAGCCCGATCCAGGCGCTGTCGGTCTCGTACGAAACGGCATAGGCAACCATCGCGCCGAGCACGAGCACGCCTTCGTTCCCCAGATTGATGCGCCCGGCCTTCTCGGTCAGGCACTCGCCAAGGCTGACGAACAGGAACGGCGTGGAAACACGCAGCGAACCCGCCAGCATGGCGAGGCTCACGGTCGCGATGGGGCCCATGTCCGCCATTATGATCCCGCCCTCAAGAACTTGCCCTGGGTTGAAACCAGGCGATCCGGCCGAACAGCGTTTCGCTGGCCAGGATAAACACGAAGATCAGGCCTTCCAGCACCAGCACCGTCGCGTCCGGCAGGTCCATGCGCCGTTGCAACAGCCCGCCCGCCGCACCGATGCCGCCGAGCAGCACCGCCATCGGGATGATCGCAATCGGGTTATGCCGGGCCAGGAAAGCAATCAGGATGCCGGTGTAGCCATAGCCGGCGTTCAGCGATGCGTTGGCGTTGCCTTGCACAGCGGCGACCTCGATCATGCCGGCCAGCCCAGCACAGGCACCACCCAACGCGCACACCAGGATCATCAACCGGTCCACCGCCAGGCCCTGCAACTGCGCGGCGCGCAGATTGCCGCCGGTGACACGGATGGAGAAACCGAGCGAGGTTCGTGTGATCAGCACCCAAACCAGCACACAGGCCAAAATCCCCAGTGGCAGCCCCGGATGAAGGTCAAGCCCAGGAATTGTGCCGAGCATGTTCTCATCGCCGATGCCGAAGGTGGATGGCTTGTTCAGGCTGCTGGGATCGCGCAGTGGGCCTTCGACCAGATGGTTGAACAGCGCGATGCCGATATAGGCCATCACCAGACTGACGATGGTTTCATTTACCCCGCGCTTGGCGCGCAGCCAGCCGGTTATGCCGATCCAGAACGCCCCGGCCGCGGCGCCGGCGATTCCCATGGCCAGCAGAATGATTGGCTGGGGCAGCGACAGCATCGGTAGGGCGACCACGGTGGCCGCGAGGCCACCGAGGACCAGTGCGCCCTCGCCGCCGATCACCACCAGGCCGATCTGGGCCGGAAGGGCGACGCAGAGGGCGGTGAGGAACAGGGGGGCCGCGCGTTGCAGCGTGTTCTGCAGCGAAAACCAACTGCCGAACGCGCCGCGCCAGATCAGGTCGATGAATTCTGCCGGCGACTGACCCATCGCCAGCAAGAAGACCGAAAAGACGATCGCCGCCAGGCAAAGCGCCGCCAGCGGTGCGGCGATCGCTTCCAGCGTCCGGCGCAACGGATACCAGGGATCCGCCGGCCGCACGCTTTCGGTTGGGGCTGCAGCTGCCTGGATGTCTGCCGGTGCCGCGGTCATTCGCCCCCCCACCCGGTTCGGTGGCTATCCGATCGAGCCGACGATGCCCTCGACCAGATAATTGGTCGATTCGAGTTCGATCGCTGTCTCCGCAAAAGACTTGCCGGCGGGAATGACGACGTTGCCCTTGTTGTCCTTCAGCGGCCCCTTGAAGACGGCATAGCCGCCTTTCATCATCTCCGCCTTCACCGCATCGGACTGCTTACGCGCCGCGGCAGAGACCGCGGGCCCGAACGGGGACATCTTGATGAAATCCTGTGATAGCCCGCCGCGAACGAAATTCGGCAGCGGTTCGCCCTTCTGCATTTCGGACAGGAACGGCTTGTAGACCGCCAGCCAGTTCCACTCCGCACCGGTCAGGTAGCCCTTTGGCGCCAGCTTCGACTGGTTGACGTGATAGCCGCAGGTGTAGATGCCGCGCCGTTCGGCGGTTTCCACGATCACCTTCGGGCCGTCCACGTGGCAGGTAACCACGTCGATGCCCTGATCGATCAGGCTGTTGGTGGCCTCGGCCTCTTTGACCGGCATCGACCATTCGCCGGTGAAGATCACGTGGGTCTTGATGCTGGGATCGACCGACTGGGCGCCGAGAGCGAAGCTGTTGACGTTGATCAGTACCTGCGGGATCGGTTTGGCGGCGACGAACCCGATCTTCTTAGATTTGCTGGCGTGCGCGGCGGCGATACCGTTCAAATACTGGCCTTGACCGATGTAACCAAAATAGGACCCGGTGTTCATCGGGTTCTTTTCCTTGGTCCAGAGGCCACCGCAATGGCGGAACTGGATCTTCGGATATTTGGCCGCCATCTTCAGCATGTGCGGATCGAAATAGCCGTAGCTGGTGGGGAACAGCAGAGAGGCGCCATCCAGTTCGATCATGCTTTGCATCGTCTTTCCTGTTTACGCACTTTTCTCAGCCAGTTTTCTTGACTGATCGTTGTCCCGCTCAAACATAAATATCGGCCAGCTTGAGCAACCGGTATGGCATGGGCGTGGTGCGGACGCCTGCCCAGAGAAGCCGCGGCATCATA
>CAINEA010000729.1 GCA_903847525.1 uncultured Acetobacteraceae bacterium
GATCAAGCTGTCCAAGGAGCTGGCGCGGCGGGCGACCGGGCGGACGCTGTACATCTTGGACGAGCCGACCACCGGGCTGCATTTCGAGGACGTGCGCAAGTTACTGGAAGTGCTGCACGCGCTGGTGGACCAGGGCAACTCGATCGTGGTGATCGAACACAACCTGGAGGTCATCAAGACCGCCGACTGGGTCCTGGACCTGGGCCCCGAGGGGGGGGGCGGCGGCGGACGAATCGTCGCGGCCGGAACCCCGGAGGACATCGCGGCGGCGCCGGAGAGCCATACGGGACGGTTTTTGGCCCCGTTGGTAGGGGCGATGAAACCGCAAAAGACGCGCAAGCGAGCATAGCCTGAGTTATCTACCATTGTGGATGTGAATATTCATTGGCGACTATAATTCACATTGGCTTTGTGATGTTTGACTCCCATTTTCCACTTGTCTGAACCGTCTAAATAGGACAAGCACATGGAGAGCGGTGGATGCAAACGGCATCTTGCGTGTTCCTGTTAAATTGCGGTCCGAAGCGGATCGGGCAGAGCCGAATGCGCCATGCGGAGTTGTGTTGTCGCGGTGAAGGCTGACGCCGGAACCCTGCCCCATTCCACACCCATGAAAGGCACCGCCCCCGTTAGCGGGCGATGATAAACACCATGCTGCAATCTCATATCATTGATATAAATGGAAATTTTGTCGGCGCCGCGGTTCGGCTGGATACCGGCTACCGGTTCGTCGCGCTGAACCTCCGGGTTGAGGAACTGGATGGAACCACCTGGCCGAACCTGGATACGGTTCGCCGGTTGGCCCGGCAGTTGTTCGTCACCGGGCATTTCGGCAACGCGCCAAGCGCCGCCCCTGCGCAGCCCCAACTGGAATTGGCACAATGAACGACTGGCCCGATGCCTGGAGATGGGAACAGGTGGACCTGTTTCCCGTACCGCAACCGGCCGCCATCCGTATGGTGGCATTGGCCTTATGGAACTGGCTTATTCATCTCTTTTCGAAGTGAATTAGATTCCCCGGTCGGCGCGATCGCCGGCCGGGACTAAGCTCACGGGGCATCAACCGGTTGAAACCGGGTGCCTTGCAAGATCGAGCAGCACATCGAATGTGCGCGCCCCTTCCTCGCGCTCCATCGGTGCCAGCCAAGGCGACGCTTCCAGCGTGGTTCGCGAGTCCTTCCGGCCCTGATCCCAGCGTTGCAGCATGGTCTCCCGGCTGAAGGCGATATCCTTTGAGTTTCCCTGCCGTCGGGTGGGACGATAGATCAGCGTGGCGACGTCCATCGTCGTGACACAGCTGAACTCGTAGAGAAATCTCGCTTCCGGCGTTTCCTTCAGTTCGGCCGGCAGGTTTTCCCACAACGAATTGATGTTGTGGCGCAAATCATGGGCCATCCGCATAATGTCGGTGCCTGCCCGGGTGCGGCTCGAGTAACGAATGTCCTTGTCGCGCTCGCAGACCTCATCGAGGTTGGCAGGTGCTTGGCCCGAGGCGGAGAACAGATCGACCTGAAATGTCAGGCGCGAGCGTCTTGGGTAATAGTCGATCACGTATTGCAAGGGGGTGTTCGAGACCAGACCGCCATCCCAGTAAAGCTCGCCATCGATCTCAACCGGCGGAAACCCCGGCGGCAAGGCGCCGCTGGCCATTACGTGCTCCGGCCGGATAGCGATCTCCGCATTGTCGAAATAGGCGAAATTTCCGGTTCGGACATTCACGGCGCCGACGCTGAAGCGCATTTCCCGGGCGTTGATCCGATCGAAATCGACCAGTGCTTCCAGCGTGGTCTTCAGCACTGAAGTGTCATACAGGCTGACTGGCGTCGGTCCGAGCAGCCACTCCATCGCCGGACGCGGCGTGAAGAATCCGGCCTGCCCGAACAGCGCGGCGCTTAGGGCGCTGAGACCATGGACATTCCCCAGCAGGCCGGAAGGCAGAACCGGCCAGGGAGCCTGCGAGGCAGTGACGCCGTCCCAGAAATCATGCAGCCGTTGGACGCGCCTTTCCGGCGCGTTGCCGGCGATGATGGCAGCATTGATGGCGCCGATCGAAATCCCGGCCACCCAATCCGGCAGATAGTCCGATTTCGACAGGGTTTCATACACTCCCGCCTGATAACTGCCGAGGGCCCCGCCGCCCTGAAGGACAAGCGCCACACATTTATCGTAGGAAGCCGGCCGCTTCGGGATGGATGTCATGCGCTTGCCTCTGCTAGGTTGGTTTCTTCTGGGAATGAGACGTCCGGCCCGTGCAAACATTACGCCAGTCCGACGATCAGATCCGTCCGAAGGCGGCTGCCGCAACCACGGCAAGCCGATCCGCAATGCCCCGCCCCTGGATCGGCACCGGAGGCCAGACCCGATCACACCGTGACAGGTCGCGCCGGGCCAGCACCGCGGGCAATGCCGCCGCGATCGCGGACCGCGGCAGGCGTAGCCCCCTGCCCTGCCGCAACAGCGCCTGGCCTTCCGCCAGCAGGCGCGTCACGACCGGCAGCAGCGACGGTGCGTCCGGGTGCAGGACCACGGCCTCGGGAGACAATTCCTGCTCGGCCAACAGGTCTTCCGGCAGCAGACAGCGGCCTTGGCGTGCCAGGGCCGACACACTGCGCAGCAGTCCGGCGGCGCCATAGGCGCTGCCGAGCGGGCGCAGGCGCTCTGGCTCCGGCGCCCCCAGCAGCCGCCCGGCTGCTACCGCGAGGCCGCCCGCGGAGCCGCCAACATAGTCTCTCCACGCCTGCAGGGTGGGGATGGCGGGATCGGCCTCGATCTCGCGTGCATCGATCATCGCCAGCAGATCGGCCGGCACCAGATCGCCGGCGCCGATGGCGGCGGTCAGGGGGGTGGCAACCTCATGGCGCTTGCCCATACCCTCCACCACCTCGCGCCACCAATGCAGGCGGATCATCGCCAAGGCCGGCTCGGTCACGGCCTCTCGGGCGCGGGCGAGTTCGTGA
>CAINEA010000730.1 GCA_903847525.1 uncultured Acetobacteraceae bacterium
AACTCCTTCGAATCTGGCACCTACCCCTTTGTCAAATGGATTCTGCGCAGCACCAGGATAACACCGGTCCCGCGTCGCTTGCTGGCGCGAACCGATCACCCCCGGGGAACCTGGGCAGTTACGATCAAAGAAGATATCCTCGCCGCTCAGCGGACTAACGGCTGACGGAATGTAATTTGTCGCTGACCTGGGCCTCGATCAGTCTGTAGACGCTGGAGCGGGCAACCTTCATCTGCTTGGCAATCGCTGCTGCCCCCATGCCCTGCGCCCGCATGGCGGCGACTGTGGCGGCGTCGATGGACGGTTTGCGCCCGGTGTACTTGCCCTGCCCCTTGGCCTTGGCGATGCCTTCGCGCTGGCGCTCCAGCATGATCTCGCGCTCCCATGCAGCGACCCCGGCAAGGATGGTCAGCATCAACTTCGCGGTCGGATTGCGGGTATCCAGGCGCTCGCCGCCCATCGACAGGATCACCACGCCGACACCGCGCCCGGTCAGCTCGTCGACGATCTGGAGCAGCTGCGCCGTGCTGCGCGCCAGCCGGTCCGGCTTGGTCACGACCAGGACATCGCCATCGCGGGCGAACCCCATAGCGGCATCGAGCTGAGGCCGCGCACCGATGCTACCGGCCTGCTCGGTGAACAGCTTTTCGGCTCCGGCGGCGGCTAAGTCGCGGACCTGCGCGTCGATGCCTGCGGTCTGGTCGGTGGTGCTGGTGCGAGCGTAACCGATGAGCATGTCCGCCTCCGATGTCCGATTAGGGTCTAGATGTTCATCGTATATACGTCCGAAAACGTTAAAGCAACCCTAATCAGACGGAAAAACCCTATCGGACGGTATGGCCTGGGACGTCCTGCTAGACCTTGCCCTAATCGGACAGATTCGTTTTTCGGAAATCGCCATGGGGGGCACCTAATCCGGCTAATCCACCTAATTGACTGGTCACGACCGACTGGACGACCATCTGGACGACCGACCGGCTGACCAGCTGGCCGACCGCATGGACGACCGACTGGTCGACCGGGGGAAAGATGGACGAAAAATGGCTGACCTATGAGCAGGCTGGCGAGATATTGGCGAGCTTCGCGGCAGCTGTGGCGTGTAGCAATGAAGGGCGACCGACAAGGGCATCCGTGCTGCCGTCCGCGATCAGCCGGAGCCGCCGATGATCTATGCCGGCATGATGCTGATCACGCTTCTGGCCCTGATCGCCTTCTGGCGCGGCAATGCGGCCGGGGTTCCGCTCTTCCTGATCGCCACCCTCGGCCTGGCGTTCGCGTTCGCGGTTGACATCACCGATCCGCTGATGATTAGCCTGTGATCTGGCAGCCCGGGATCTGGCAGTTATGAAATCGATATGACCCGCGCGTACCTCTACGCCAGCGCGGCCAATGCCTGGGTTCTTGTGGCGATCCTGCTCGGCGCCTTTGCCACCCAGTTCCTGGACGATGCGCCGCCCTGTCCGTTGTGTGTGATGCAGCGCATCGCGATGCTGCTGGCGGCGCTCGGGCCTTGCCTTGTGTTGCTGCGCGCCCGGCGGAATGCGCTGGCGGCGCGCGACATCGCGGTCGGTGCCGGGATTGTCGTGCTGGCGAGCCTGGTCGGCGCTGCGATTTCCATCCGCCAGATTTTGCTGCACATCATGCCCGGCGATCCCGGGTACGGCGCGCCGGTGATGGGCTATCACATGTATACGTGGGCGCTGGTCGTTTTTGCCTGCAACCTGCTCGGTGCCGGCCTGCAGCTTGCCGGGCTGAACTGGTTTCAATCTGGCCCGGAACACGCGCCCGCGCTGGCCCGTTGGACCGCGTTGGCCGTCGCCGCGATGCTGGTGGCCAATATCCTGTCCGTGACCGCCGAGGCGGGAATTGCGTGGAAGCTGCCGGACAATCCGGCCGGCTATCTGTTGCTCCACCGCGGTTGAGGGCCGTGCGTCTGAATGGAACGGTGTACTGTCATAAGCGACTGTGCGGAACTTGAGACATTCGCACGCCAGATTTCGATAAATTGAATCTACGTCTTTTCAATGGGATAGGATTTGCAAATGTCCCGCGCGGAAGCAGGTTGGCTTTTGCGATAAGTTTTGCACGACCTGCCCACGTCTGTCGGATACCGTAATCGATATCTTCCAGACCATTGATCTTACGAACATAAAATTCTTATGACAGTACACCGTTCCATTCAGACGCACGGCCCGAGAGTGTGAGTCCGCCGAGCGGTCTGAATCCCAACCTAGTTGTTAGTAAGAGGGAGGATGCGGAGCGGCCTACGGCCGCAAGTCATCCTTAGACGGTGTTCGGCGCATAGAGCGCGCCGAACAAAGAGGCTCTTCGGGGTGGAGTGGCGGCTTTCGTCGGCGCCCAAACCCGAGACCAGGCGGCGGTTGAAACAGCGCTGGGGGAGCTGTGCGCCGGGGGATCGCTAAGGGCAACGCCCTTGGCTCGGGTCCGGGCGGGGACCTGGCGCATGGTGGGCGGGCGCAGCCCAACCGACCGGTATATGCGCCATTGTCCACAACTTGGTTGGGGACGCCTCCAAGACCGCCCGGACGAGAGGCCGGTCAGGGTGTCGGGCGGAGCCTGATCGCAGGGGTCGATGGGCGTAGCCCAAGCGACCCGTAACTGCGCCATTGTCCTGAATCTGTCCTTTCAGCCGGCATGGGCCAACGATGAAACTCGGCCTAGCGGACCCGGAGGCAAACCCCAAACCATGCGGCGGTTGAAACGGCGCACGGGGATCTATGGCCTAAAGCCAGGTGCTGATCACGAAATGACAAAAGAAGGTGAGTGCGCGCTTATACGTTGACTATCGTCAACGCCGCGTGGGGGGTAAAACAGCACAACCATGACCGCCCCGCTCGCCTTGCTCGGAACGGGTGATCTTGCGACGCGCTGGGGCTACTCCCGCCAGGGCGTGCACAAGCTCGCCGCCGGCACCGACTTTCCGGTGCCCGTGGCGGCGGTGAATGGAGGTCGCATTCGGGTCTGGCTGTTGGCTGACATCGAGACCTACGAGCAGGGCCGCCCCAGGGCTGTTCAACGCTGATCAGATTTCTTTGTATGCCAGGATGTGATCCAGGTTGTGCGGCCCGTGCCAGAGTGCGCTCGCGACATTGGTGACGCGGTTTTTTCGCAAGATGTTGAGGGCGAAACTGCGTGCCCTTGCCATGACGCCGGGGTTGTCGCGGATGCGGCATTTATCCTCGTCGCA
>CAINEA010000731.1 GCA_903847525.1 uncultured Acetobacteraceae bacterium
CGCATTCACGTCCAGGAGGCATCTCATAAAGGGAATTGGTCGGGGAAAAAACCGGCTCAGGGGAAATCGGCCAGGATCTCCTGAACCTGCTGCGTGGTGAGGAGGGACGCGCCTGGCCCGGCAGTGATCACCGGCAGACCTGTCAGAGAGTCGGTCACGATTGACGCCTTACTCCTGAATGGTGTTTGGGGAGACAGGACGATGGTGTTGCCGTGGACAGCGGCGTCCAGGGTGTCCCCCGCCTGCAGCCCGAGCTTGCGCCGGATGGGGCAGGGGAGGACGACTTGTCCTTTGGTTGAGAGACGGGATTCGGTAAGACAAGCTTACCCGCGTTCCAATCTGAGCATCTCGCAGCTACGCTTCGGCTGGTCCGGCAGGGTGATCGTTGGCGATAAACTGGTGTCAGCAGATCATGCGCACCACGCTTACACTTGAACCGCCGGTTGAAGCGCTTCGTGAAGGGATACCGCCCGTTGCGGCGCGTGAGGGCGAGCGTGCGCCGTTCGTCGTCGTTCCATTCACGCTCCGCCTGAAGCCCGGGGTCGATCCGGACAGGATCGGCCACTGCGCAGATGACCTGGATGACGCTGAAAAGCTGCGCAAGAGCGCAGTGTAATTGTCCCCATCAGCTTGCCGCAGGTCCCGTGCGCTGGCTATTGACGCACACCGAGCCACAGGCGAAGGGCGTCATCCACTCTTGACAACGTGGCGGCGGGCAGTCGGCCTGCTTTTTTTCCGATCTTTTCCCTCGGCACGCTCATGACTTTGTCGATCATGACTTCCGAGGGCAGATTGATGCCTGCGGCGGTGCCGGGTTCGACGGGGATGCGGAAGAGCGGCGCGGCAAGCAGGTGAGACGTCAGAGGGCAGATGGTCACGCTCGCATGGGTGCCGTTGAAAAAATCGGATTGCACGACCACCGCGGGTCGTGGCTTGCCGTAGTCGCCGGAGATGACGGCGACTACCACATCTCCGCGTTTTAGATCCAATCTCAGGTCCAAGCTCAGGCCCAACCGCTGTGATCGGCCTGGACAGACCAGAACTCGGCGTCCGGATTCGGCGCAGCACTGGCGAGGAGCGATTGTCGTCTTGCATCGGCGGCGAGCGAGTCCTCGCGAAGGCGGTCCAGATACTCTTCCAGTGCCCGGTTCAGAATCCAGTTCTTGCCTCTACCTGAATCGCGGGCGACGGCCTCGAAGCGCATTCGCAGTTCGTCGCTGATGCGGAAACTGGATGTGGTGGAGCTCACGCCGCGATAATAACACAGTCGCAACACATAGCGGCAGGGACTCTTGTCTCATACAAGATGAGCCTGAAGCGGGGGGTGGATTCTCATACAAGATGAGCCTGAAGGTCAGGACCGGGATGCTGGAGATTGATCATCAGCATGGACGATACGCAGGCGACGAGTCTGGAGCAGATTCGGGCATTTCTGGCGGGGAGCGGCGGAGTGCGATTTTCCGGGCAGCACCGCGACGAAGTATACGCATGGACGGAGCGGACACTCGTGCGGCAGCAGTACGCTGTGCTGAGCAAAGCCGGGAAGGGGTTGGTTCGATGCTATGTGGCCCGAATGACTGGTCTGAGCCGGGCGCAAGTGACACGGCTGATCGCCTGCTATGCGGACACAGGGCGAGTGCAGACAGCGGTGTATCAGCGGAGGAAGTTCGCCACCCGCTACACGAAGTCGGACGTGGAACTGCTGGCTTATGTGGACAGGAGTCACGGCAACCTGAGCGGGCCGGCGACGAAGCGGATCCTGGAGCGGGAGCACAGCGAGTACAATCAGGCGGCGTACGAGCGGCTGGCGGGTATTTCCGTGGCGCAGATCTACCGGTTCCGCAACTCGGAGGCTTATCGCAGGAAGAACACCAGCTACCAGCCGACAAGACCGACACCAATCCCGATCGGAGAGCGGCGCAAGCCGCGACCGCAGGGACGGCCCGGCTTTCTGCGCATCGATACCGTGCATCAGGGGGACAGGGACGGAGTAAAAGGCATTTATCACATCAATGCCGTCGACGAGGTGACGCAGTGGGAGATCGTGGCGGCTACGCCGCAGATCTCCGAACACTGGCTGATTCCGCTGCTGGAACAACTGCTGGAACAGTTCCCGTTCACCATTCGCGGGTTCCATTCCGACAATGGCAGCGAGTTTATCAACTACACAGTGGCCAGCCTGTTGGACAAGTTGCTGATCGAACAGACCAAATCACGCGCCCGCCGGACCGGGGACAACGGACTGGTGGAGTGCAAGAACGGCTCGATTGTAAGGAAACACATGGGTTTCAGCCATATCGCTGCGCCGCACGCCGAGGCCGTCGACCGGTTTCACCGCCAGTATCTGAATCCGTATGTGAACTTCCACCGGCCCTGTGCCATAGCCGAAACCGTCGAGAAGCCCAACGGCAAACGGCAGCCGGTCTACCGGCGCTGGGCCACGCCGTTCGAGATTTTCAGTCAGACGCCCCAGTGCGAGACCTTTCTGCGCTCCGGTGTCAGCATGGCCTGGCTGGAGAGTATCGCCAAAGCGCAGTCCGATACCGAGGCCGCCATCGAAATGCAAAAGGCCAAACGCCAACTGCTGGCTCAGGTCACCAGCCGTACCGCCTGACCGCGGACTTCCAACACCACACCCGGACGACGGTGGAAATGCCGGCCGGATGGAAAGGGAGGAAAACCAAACACCGGTTTCCCTCCCTTCCCACCGCCCTTGGAAATCGCTGCGCGATTCCCACATTCCCACCTCACCCACTACCAGTCCCCTCTATAAAGGCTAAAAACCAAACCCGAAAGGAGCTTCTCCCCGCCCGGTACCCCTATCCCCCCTTCAGGCTCATTCTTCGATGAGAATATGCTGACTGTCTCGGGCGGGCTGTATTGGGCGCGGCGAATCAATCGAACTCCGGGCAACCCGGCACGTATCATCAATTAGACAACCTTCAGCAATTAGACAACCTTCAGCAGATATGAAAATTATGATCCAGGTTTTTGGACGGAAAGCAGTTTTCCTCGCTGGGGCGCTGGCGGCGACTGAGCTGCCTGGATGGTCACAGGCAACCACTCCCGACGAGGTCCGCAGCGGTCCGGCCGCTCCAGCGATCGTGGTGACCGGTGCTGCCCGCCCGGATGTGGTCCCGCTCACCGTCACGCGCATCGGCCACGCGACAGTGCTGCTGAACTTCGGCGGCAAATATGTACTCACTGACC
>CAINEA010000732.1 GCA_903847525.1 uncultured Acetobacteraceae bacterium
GTACACGTTGCCAGCCGCGTCTGCGACGACCGAGTACGGCTGATGCAGCTGCGCTTGCAGCGCGGCGCCGTCTGCAACATGACCACCCTCGGCGCACCCGACATAGGGGTGCCGGATACAGGTGCTATCGTGTAAAGTGCCGGTGGCGGCGAGGACGTGCAGGCGGCAAGCATGGCGATCATCGCCATACTGACGGTCCCCCGGACGAGCAGGCGGCGCATCATTCCAGCCCGCCTTCCGGACGGCCCTTGATCAGCGCTTCCGGGTGGCGGGACAGCAGATCGGCCAGCGAGCGAACGGCCCGCAGGGTATCGTTCAATTGGGCGAGCATTCGATCCACATCCCGGTTGAATTTCGTGTTGTCACCGTAGCCGGTGTTCAGCGACTGAACCAGTTTGTTGGTGTTGGTGACGGTGCGCGTCAGCTCGTTGGTCAGCGCCGGCAATTGCTTGAGCGTCGGCGTGAGCCCGTTATCCAGCTTGCGGGCCACATCCTGAACCGCCGCGAGCGTGCCGGAGAGTTCGGCGACCGCCTGCTTGAGTTCCGGTCCTGCCGTGGCGGTGTCGACCGATTTCAGGATGCCATTGAGGTTCTTGCCGATCTGGGCGAACGGAATAGTGTTCACCTGGTCCAGCAGCGTCGCGGCGGACGCCTGCAAATCCGCAAATCCGCCACCGCTTGTCGTCGGCAACACGAAATACTCACCGTCCTTGGTAACGGTGGCGGGGGGGGCATCCGGGACAATGTCGATCGACACCGCCTGCTGGCCGGTGATCAGGCTGGTGCTTTGCAGGGAGGCCCGGAAACCCCTCTTAACCATCGCGTTGACCGCGGCGGCTGGGGTCGGGAAGACCGATCTGGCGCCGACTCCGAGAATTCGCTCCGGCTCAACCTCGAAGCGAATGGGCGCCACGATGTCGTTTTTGGTCGGGTCGAAGCTCAGATGGACATCCAGCACATGGCCGACGGTCATGCCATGAATCAGCACCTCCGAGCCCGGTGCCACTCCGCGTACCGAGCCCGGGAAGTAGGCGATCAACGGAATTCGGGTGCTGTAGGAGGCATTCTTGGCGGTGTCGTGATCGGCAAACAATGGGAAGAGATGATCCGCGGCGCTCTGCGGCGGCAAGACGCCAGGTTTGACGCCTTCCTCGGGAGTGGGCGTATCGAAGGCGATGCCGCCTAGCAGCAACGCCTTGACGGATTCGAGCTGCACCTGAATCCCGGATCCGCCGAGGTTCACCGATAGTCCGGACGCGTTCCAGAACCGCGTGTCGTCGACCACATACCGATCGAACGGTGCGCGCACGAAGACATGGATGGTAACGCTGTCCGCCATGTCCTGGAGATCCCAGCCCAGGACCTCGCCGACGGTGAAGTCGCGGAAGAAGACCGGCGAGCCCAGCGAGATCGAGCCGATGCGGCTGGCCTTGAGTAGAAATGTGCGGCCAGGAACATTCGCCTGCAGCACTGGCGGGTCCTCAAGGCCGATAAAGCTGTGCTGCGTCTTGCCGCCGTCCGCCCCCGGCAACATGCCGATATAGGCTCCGGACAGCAGGGTATCGAGGCCTGAGACGTTGCCGGCGAAGAGTCGTGGCTTGACCACCCAGAAGATGGTCCGGTCCGTGAGAAGCGGCTCGGCCGCCCGTGTGGTCTTGATGGTTACGTTGACGCGCTGACGATCCGGCGCGAGTTCCAGGCTCTGCACGGTGCCGAAGGTGATGTCCTTGAACTTTAGCAGGGACTGCCCGGCCTGCAGCCCTTCGCCGCTTTCGAAGGAGACGGTGATTGTTGGTCCTTCTTTGGACAAGGTCGTCCAGGCCAGCCAGGCGCCGATCACGACAGCCAACAGGGGGATCAGCCATACGATCGATACCCGCGATGCCCGTCGTGCCGTGGCATGTCCGACCGTCGACGGGGGGGGAGCTTCATCCATGGCGATCCATCACCCAATTGCTCAGCTTGAAGTCATTGACCTAGCATGAACTGTGGATCAGTTGGACACCCCAGGCATATATCGGACGAGGCATTTGTCATTTTATGGGGGTATTTCAGGAAATTTGGCCTTTCTTCCCGAAGAATACCCCAATCAGAAGGAAGTGGCGCGAGACGTGTCGGGGAGTGACTTTGCTTTCAGCGCGCATTCTGCGCGGGCGAAGGAGCCAACGCAGAATGCGCCCAGGGCACTTTCCGGCCCCGCTTACGCCGACCGGATCAACCCGCCGTCAATCGCTATGCATTGGCCGGTCACGTAGTCCGATAGATCGGTCGTAAGAAACTCGACGACCTTGGCGCAGTCCTCGACCCCACCCAGCCGGCGCAGTGCGACCTGTTCCGTGCGGTCACGATTGGCATTGGCCTGATTCGGCATCACCATTGAAACGATCCGCCCGGTCGTGATTGTGCCGGGCGCGATGCAGTTGGCGTTGATCCCGTGCGGGCCGAGATCCTGGGCGAGGTAGCGCGTGTAATGCAGGATGGCCGCCTTGGCCGCGCCATAATGCGCATAACCGCCATCGACCGAGGGGCCCAGGGCCGCGATGGAGGCAACGGTGACGATCTTGCCGGA
>CAINEA010000733.1 GCA_903847525.1 uncultured Acetobacteraceae bacterium
CACTATCGAACAGGTCAACATCATCATGTCCGCCTTGGGCAATGCTCCGTTTATACAGGTTGAAGGCATCATCAACGAAATCCGCAAGCAGGTTCAGCCGCAGCTTCAAACCACACCGGCAGGGGTATGACCGTGTTGCACATTTTCGTTCGCGTTCTGATGATGCTGGATTATGCTGCCGCCATTGGCGACGTTTTCAGCACGAACCTCGCCTTGTCCCGGCCGGGCGTAAGGGAGGGCAATCCTGTCATCGCCTTCGTCATGCGCGTTGTTGGCAGCAAGTGGGTGCTGGTGCGTCTGGCTTTCGCTCTACTCAGCATTGTTGCCGCCGCAAATAAGCCGGACAGTACCGCCATTTGGCTGTATCTTGCTGGCGCGCTTGTTACCGGTTACGCCGTCTTTTCAAACGTCAAGCTCTATCTTTCCAAGAAAAATTAAGGACACAGACCATGAGCAGCCCCGGTCTACCCTCGACGCCTGATCCGAATGCCGGTGGCCTGATCAACGCCGCGCCCGGCATGACGACCCCGCCGGATCCGAACAACCCGGCTCAGGCGCCGACGGGCGCTGAGTCTACCGGCGCGACGCCTGCCCCGGCGACGTCGATCGCTCCTCCGCCTGCCACGGGCTACAACCCGGCGCAGACAGCCGTGCAGCCGAACCAGACGGTTGCAGGAAACATCCAGGACATCATCGCGTCGGGCTCGCCACTCATGGAGCAGGCTGAGACCAACGCGAGAAGTATGATGAACCAGCGCGGTCTCATCAACTCGTCGCAAGCGATTACCGCTGGCCAGTCTGCCCTGTACGCCGCCGCCACTCCGATCGCGACGGCTGACGCCGCGCGCTACGGCGTTGTCGCCGATTCCAACACTGCTGCGAAAAACGCTGCCTTGCAGTTCACGGCGGGTGCGCAGAACGCTGCCAACATCGCGAACTTGAGTTCCAGCACGTCGCTTACCAGCCAGCAGATGCAGGACGAGACGCAGAAGAATCTGGCTAACACCAACAGTGAGTTGCAGACTTATTTGGGCCAGTTGCAGTCCAACACGACGTTGACGGCGCAGGAGCGTCAGGACGCGACGCAGGGGGCTATCGCTTCGGCCAACAACGTCAATTCCATCGCTCTTGCGAACATTCAGTCCAGTACGACGCTGACGGCGCAGGATAAGGCGAACGCCTCCGCGCAGGTTATCGCTTCGGCGAACAACACGAACGCCATTGTTCTGTCCAACATCCAGTCCAACACGGCGTTGTCGGTGGAAGACAAGCAGACGCAGTCGGCGCAGGTTATCGCGAACGCCCAGATTTTCTCTGCCGAGGCTATCGCCCATTTGCAGGCCGACACCACGCTGACGGCGCAGGACAGGCAGAACGAGACGCAGAAGGCCATACAGGCCAGCCAAGTGGCGCTGCAGACTTACCTCGGCCAGTTGTCGTCCAGCACCACGCTGACGGCGCAGGACAAGCAGAACGCTTCGCAAGCCGCTATCTCTGCGGCCAACAACGCGAACGCCAATATCATCGCCGGCATTCAGTCCAACACGACACTGGCGGCGCAGGACAAGCAGGATCAGACCAACATCCAGGTCCAAGCCAGCCAAGCCACGCTGCAGACCTATCTCGGTAACCTGTCCTCGCAGACTACGCTGTCGGCGCAGGACAAGGCCGCAGAAGCGCAGAAGGCTGTCGCTAGTATGAACAATGTGTCGGCCCAGATCGTGGCTGGCATTCAGGCCAACACTTCCCTGTCGGTGGAAGACAAGCAGACGCAGTCGGCTCAGATCATAGCTCAGATGAACAACGCCACGTCGGTCGCCACGCAGAAGCTGGTGAACGAAGGCGCGCTGGCGAATATCTCGGCCAACGGTGTGGTCAATACCCAGATCCAGCAGATGACCAACGACAACAAGACGCTGCTGCAGACCTCGGCTGGAGCCTCGCAGCTTTACACCCAAGTGCTGCAGGCCATGTCCGGCGTCATGACGAACATGAATCTTACGCAGGATCAGAAGACCACGACGTTGAACAACAGCATCGCGCAGCTGAACGACGGTCTGGCTGTCATGGCCAAGATCGCTGGCATACCGGGAATCGCCTCCACGCTGAACTTCTCCACCCAAGGCGGCGGGGGTGGTACTGGGTCGGACAACGCGACCACGGTAGCCACCGGCACGGACGGCAACGGCGCGCCGCTGATGGGCACTGTGGACCCGAACGCTCCGGCGGGCGGGGGCGGCGCTGGGAGCGACAATTCGAACGGGTATTCCGGCCCCACCGGCACCCAGCCTGACGGCTCGTATATCGACAGTTCGGGTAACGTCACCACATGACCGAAGCTGTCTCCCGCGACGCCCTGATCGACATCCTCTGGATAAAGGCCGAGCCCATGGTCTTCATCCCGAAGGAAGACTTTTCCAAAAATCTATCGGACTGGTCGCTCTATCCCATCGTCGAGGAAGACGAAATTATTGCGGTTGTCGGCGAGAAGGGGCCCCACATGCATTTCGAGACAACCGGCAGCGGAAAACCGATTTCACGTCGGGTCGTGCGCACCGTGTTGCGGGGGCTGATCAACAAGCACGGCTTCGCTGTTACGAAAACCCCCAAGGAAGAAACACGCCAACGTCGTTTCAACGAAATGATTGGATTTAAGATGGTGGGCGAAGACGAATATGATATTCATTACCGGATCGAACAGATCCGTGGCGACCACGTTTCTAGGAGTGCGTCATGCCTCTAATTCCTCTGGCCGGTGTAGCCTTCAGTCTGGCCGAGGGTGCGACCCTCGGCTTCGCGACGTTGGCTTCCACCTTCACGACGATTGCGGCTGTCGGCGCCGTGGTTAGCACTGTCGGCTATGCCACCGGCAACAAGGATCTGTCCACAGCTGGCATGGTGCTCGGCGGTATCGGCGGCATCGGCTCGTTGGCGAGCGCTGTCGGTGCTTTCGGCAGCACTGCTTCACAGGCGTCGGTTCTGGGCAGCGCGGGAGATGTTACGGCGGGCGATTTTCCCGGCGCTGTTGTTGGTGCTGGTGGGTCTTTCGACGGGACTACTTCGCTCGTGGACGGCGCCGACGCCTCGGCAGCCGCGGCTGCGTATAGCAACAGTGGTGATGTTGTCGGTCAGGCGTTTCAGCTGGGTGGTGGGAACGCTGACATGGGTGGCGCGGCTGGTTGGTCCGCCACTGGCGGCCCCGCACCCGCAGCACCGAACGCGGACAACCTCGCGGCTGTTACTGGTTCGGCGGCGCCGGGCGACACGTCGGCGGTGCTACCGGACACTGTGAATAAGGGTAGTCAGGTATTCAGCAACAGCACGTCGTCTCCGAGCGCCGGAAGCCAAACCCCGAACCCTGCGACCGACATGCTGTCCGTTTCCGACAACCAGCCCAACATAGGGCCGAACATAGCCTCTGCGGACGCGAAAGCGGCGTTGGATTATTCTTCTTCGAACGCCACTCGCGTAAGCGACGGTTTTTCTTTTGTGAACAAGGCAACCGGCAACACGCTCAAGTTCGACGCGGCTACGGACACATGGAATCTGGCGCCTGCGGCTGGTGGTCTCTTCAGCAACCTCGGCGGCATCAGCAACGGCGCTGGCATGCTCGGCATGGGTGTCATTCAGGCGGCTGGCTCGCTTCTGTCCAGCTCTCTTGACAGTCTGAAGCCTGCTCAGGTCGCGGCCTATCAGGCGCAGGCGAAAGCCAACAACGCTGCGGCGGCGCTGCAGGAGACGCAGAACGCCAATATGGGCCAGCCGATTCCGGTCGCCCGTAGCATGGCCGTGACCGGGACCGTGGCGCCGCCGCCCAAGCCGGGCGGCCTGATGAACTCTACAGGAGCAATGGTCTGATGGCGAAGACAGCACCACTGGGCGACAAGCTCCTCCAGACAACCGAGGAGAAGATTGAAAGCAGTCTCGTTCCCGAGAACCGTACCGACTACATGAAGGTCGTCGTCGCTGGCATGCACGCTGGCTTGTCCGGCGGCCCCAAGAGCATCATCGCTGCCCTCAAGGACAGCAAGGATCCGGTGAACGACTGCGCCGTGGGCGCCGTGCACCTTGTCCTGCTGCTGTACCGGCAGACACGCGGCACGATGCCCATCAGGGCCATGATCCCTGCTGGCATGACACTGATGCTGCATGCGCTGGACTTCGTCGACAAGCTCGGCACCAAGATCGGCAACGCCGAGCTGGACCGCGCCACGCACATCTACGCCAACACGATGTTCAAGAATCTCGGCATCACGCCGCAGATGATCAAGAAGGGCCACGACAGCATCGAGAAGGCCGTAAAGGATCCGGCCCACTTGGAACTCATGCAGCGCAAGGCGGGCCTCCTGAAGGCTCCCAACGCCAGCACGCCGACAGGAGACGCAAATGGGGTTTGATCTTGGTGCTGGCCTCGCGGGCATGGGCGCATCGATAGCCCAGACGGCAGGATCTGCTGCGCTTGAAATGCAGAAGGCCGGTCTGGAGGAGGACAAGGTCCGTCTGGCTGACCAGCTGGCAACAACGCGCGAGAGCACCGGGCGCGCGGAAGATCAGGCGAACAGAGTGGCTTTGATTCCTTTACAGACAGCAGCTTCGAAAGAAATTGATGAGGCTCACGGCAATGTTGAGGTCAATGTCGCTAAAAGAGAAGCGCAGAATGCGGCGGATCTGAGCGACCAGCTCGCGCAAGATCCCCAGCATTTGAAAAACGTCACGGCTCTC
>CAINEA010000734.1 GCA_903847525.1 uncultured Acetobacteraceae bacterium
GCTCAACGACGGCGCGGTGGCCGCGGAGTTGCTGCACTCGTTGCAGGGCGGCGGCACCGAGCGGGCGTTCGCGATCGGAGCGGTGCGCGGGTTCGTGGCGGCGATCGGCACCGCTTCGCGCGCCAGGATCGCCGATGCCTGGAAGAAATTCCGCAAGCAGGATCCGTTCTGGACTTGACGATTTAACGACTCGTGAAAAATCGCGGGTTGCGTGGTCGGGCCGCGCGGGCTACGGGTCGGGCGGAGGCTCGCCGACCGTCGGCGACATCTCCGCGACAAAGACCACTGAACAAGGCTTCGCGCACCGTGCAATTGCGCCGCCCACGACGGATTTTCCGCTCCTCCCTCGGCCGTCCGGCACGCGGCGTCCCCAGGCTTGGCTTGAACATCCGGCCGTTGCATCTCGGGATCGGTGCGATCGCGATCGCTTTTCTCGGCCTGGGCGCGCTTGTGACGGCCGGGCCGGTGATCCCCATGAACCCGTTCGCCGGCCAGCCGGCTCCATCGGTGCGGGTGGCAGCGTCCGCGGCCGACATCGCCGTCGTCGATGGCAGCACGCTTCGCCTCGCCCAGCGTGTGGTGCGGCTGTTGGGCATTGAAACGCCGGAGCGCGGACAGACCTGCCGGACCTCGGTTGCAACAGACCATTCTCTTGCCGGCTTCGATTGCGGCGCCGCTGCCACCGCCGCGCTGGCCGCCCTGGTGCGCGAACGCCCGGTTGCCTGCGATGTGCGCGACAGCGACTCCATGGGGCGTCCGCTGGCGATCTGCGATGCGGGCGGCACGGAGCTGAATCTCGCACTGGTGGCCGGTGGATGGGCCCGTGCCGGCAGTGCCAGGACCCTGGCCGGAGCGAAGGCGGAGGACCTCAAACGGGCCGAATTGCTCGCCCGTTCAGAGCATCGCGGGCTCTGGGCCCGGGTGACAGGAGCATCGGGCGACAGCCCGTCGGCAACCTGGTAGCCGTGCGGCCGGCAGAATAATAATCATGCTGCGGGCGCGAAGGTTGCGTCCGCTGCAACTCCGCCATAATTTTCTCCCGAGCCGGAATACCAGCCAGAAAGATTTGCCAAACGATGTACCCCGCCCCACTTCCCGGGAACCGGTTTCCCAGGCAGATGCAGCGGAACGGCAGGATCTGGACCATGAGAAGCGGCCCGTAAAGGGTTGTACGCACGGAATTCTATGGCTGGATTGCTAAACGCGGCGACTATTCACGTGAAGGCAGATGCCTTCCAACGCACACAAGGAAAAACGCATGGTCAGCAACGGATCGGTTACCATCACGCTGGATGGATCCAATAAATCCAGCAAGCTGCCTCTGATAAGCGGCACGGTCGGCCCGCAGGTCGCCGATATCCGCAAGATCTACAATGATCTTGGGATCTTCACCTTCGATCCGGGCTATGGCGCCACAGCGTCCTGCGAGAGCAAGATCACTTATATCGACGGCGATGAGGGCGTGCTGCTGTATCGCGGCTACCCGATCGAACAGCTGGCGGAAAAATCCACCTTCCTGGAAGTCGCCTATCTGCTGCTGAACGGCGAACTGCCGAACGCGGCGGAGTCCAAGGAATTCGATTCCGGCGTGCTGCGCCACACCATGCTGCACGAACAGCTGCGCACCTTCTACAACGGCTTCCGCCGCGATGCGCATCCGATGGCCGTGATGTGCGGCGTCGTCGGCGCGCTGTCGGCTTTCTATCATGACAGCCTGGACATCACGAACCCCGAGCACCGCCGCATCAGCGCCTTCCGGCTGATCGCTAAGGTTCCGACGATCGCCGCCTGGGCGCACAAGTACAATATCGGCCAGCCGTTCATGTATCCGCAGAACGAGCTCGGGTATGCCGAGAATTTTCTGTACATGTTTAACGCGGTACCGGCTGAGCCCTACAAGGTGAACCCGATCCTGGCGCGCGCGATGGACCTGATCATGATCCTGCACGCCGACCATGAGCAGAACGCATCCACCTCCACCGTGCGGCTCGCCGGTTCCACCGGCGCCAACCCGTTCGCCTGCATCGCCGCCGGCATCGCCAGCCTCTGGGGCCCCTCGCATGGCGGCGCCAATGAGGCGGTGCTGCACATGCTGGCCGAGATCGGGCATGTGAAGAACATCCCGAACTTCCTCGAGCAGGTGAAGGACAAGAACAGCAAGGTGAAGCTGATGGGCTTCGGCCACCGGGTCTACAAGAACTTCGATCCGCGGGCGAAGATCATGCAGGCGACCTGCCATCAGGTGCTCGGCGAGCTTGGCATCAAGCACGATCCGCTGCTGGAAATGGCGATGGAACTGGAGAAGATCGCCCTGCATGACGATTATTTCGTCAGCCGCAAGCTGTATCCGAACGTCGATTTCTATTCGGGCATCATCCTGAAGGCGATGGGCTTCCCGCTGTCGATGTTCACCGCGCTGTTCGCCGTCTCGCGCACCGTGGGCTGGATCAGCCAGTGGCAGGAGATGATCGAGGATCCGGAACAGCGCATCGGCCGGCCGCGGCAGATCTATACCGGCGCGGCGCAGCGGGAC
>CAINEA010000735.1 GCA_903847525.1 uncultured Acetobacteraceae bacterium
CGCATCAGCATGCTTCGCATCCACAGCACCCGCACCGAGTGCAGCCCGATATTGATCGCGCTGCCGCCGAATTTGCGCACCGCCGGGCCGTAGCCGAGCCATAGCACGCAGAACAATACCAGCGCCGCCAGGTCGCTGTTCGGCACTACCGTAATCAAGCCGCCCATCTGGGACATCTAGCTCCATACCATCGTCGCAAGGCACCAACGCCTCAAGTCCGGGAATTGACGCAACCACTTACTCCTGACGGGATGGGGGCACGGAAAGCAAGCCGGGCGCGTTCGTCGCCGGAAAACCGATGGGGAAGGGAATAGCATGCCAAAGATGACAGGTGCCGAGGCGATTGTCGCAACGCTGAGGACGCATGGCGTGGACACCGTGTTTGGCCTGCCCGGCGTGCAGCTCGATAATCTGTTCGATGCTTTGCATGGGGCGCGGCAATCGGTGCGCATGTTGCACGCCCGCCACGAGCAGGGGGCGGCCTACATGGCGCTCGGCTATGCCCAGACCACCGGCAAGGTCGGCGTCTGCACGGTCGTGCCGGGTCCCGGCCTACTGAATGCCGCCGCCGCGCTTTGCACCGCTTCCGGGTCCAACGTGCCGGTGATGTGCATTGCCGGGCAGATACCGTCCCGCCAGATCGGCCGCGGACTGGGCATTCCGCACGAGATCCTGAACCAGGAGCAGGCGATCGGCGGCGTCGTGCCCTGGGTCGGCCGCGCCGATGCGCCGGAGGCGGCGCCCGCTGTGCTGGCGGATGGCTGGCGCGCCATGCTGGCGGGACGGCATCAGCCGGCGGTGTTCGAGATGGCGCCGGACATCATGGGCAAATCGGCCGAGATCACCCTGCCCCATGCCGCTGCTTACCCCGAGTTGACCGCACCCGATGCCGCCATCGCCGATGCGGCCGCCATCCTGTCGGCGGCCAGATACCCGGCGATCTTTGTCGGCAGCGGCGTGTTCGGCGCCGAGGCCGATCTGCAGGCAGTGGCCGAGCGGCTACAGGCCCCGGTGGTCATGAGCCGCACTGCCCGTGGCGCCATGTCGGACCGGCATGAACTGGCGCTCGGCATGCTGGGCGGGCAGGAGATCTGGGACGAACTGGACGTGGTTCTGGTCGTCGGCACACGCTTCCTGGCGCCGGCGCTGTCCTGGGGGCGGGAAAAAGAGGTGCGGATCATCCGCGTCGATATCGACCCGGTGCAGATGGCCAAGCCGCGCGAGGCGGAGCTCAGCCTTGTCGGCCATGCCCGCCCGACCCTTGCGGCACTGGCAGCAGCCCTGGCCGGCCCGCAGGCACCGTCGCGCAAGCCGATCCTCGATGTCGTGCGCCAGAGCGTGGCCGAAAAACTGTCGGCACTGGAGCCGCAGCAATCCTTCGCCCGGGTGATCCGCGAGGAAATGCCCGATGACGGGATCATCGTCACCGACGTGACGCAGATGGCCACCTTCACCCAGTACGGCATGCCGGCCTATCTGCCTCGAACGATCATCACGCCGGGCTATCAGGGCACGCTGGGTTACGCCTATCCGGCCGCACTTGGGGCCAAAATCGGCAATCCCGATCGGCGCGTGCTTTCCATCTCCGGCGATGGTGGTTTCATGTTCAACGTCCAGGAACTGTCCACCGCCGTCGCCCACCACATCGCTGTTGTGGCCATCGTGTTTGCCGATGGCGCGTTCGGAAACGTGAAGCGCATCCAGAAGGACGGCTTTGGCGGGCGGCATATCGCGGTGGATCTGCATAACCCCGACTTCGCCGCTCTGGCCAGGTGCTTCGGCATGTTGGGCCTGCGTGCCGAAACCCCTGAACAGCTTCGTGCCGCGCTGCGCCAGGCCTTTGCCGCCGGCGGGCCGGCGCTGATCGAGGTGCCGGTCGGGGAGATGCCGAACATCTGGAAACTGATCCGCCGACCGCCTTCGCAGGGGCCTGCCGTCGGGGGCTGATCGCTCGATAGTTTGGGAACCGGTTGACTTGGCTGCGTAAAGCCGGGAGGCTTTGCAAATACAACCGGGCGCAAAGCCCGGAGATACAGGGAGGCGTCATAATGCTACACAAGAAGCTGTCGCGTCGGAAAATCCTGGCTGGGGCTGCCGGTATCACGGCCGTCAACATCCTGCATTGGCCGGCCAATGCCGCCGAGTTTTCCTGGAAATACGGCAGCGTCTTGCCCATCACCCATCCGATGAATGCCCGCATCTCCGAAGCTGCGCCGAAAATCCTCGAAGCCACGAACGGGAAGTTCGAATACAAGGTCTATCCCAGCAGCGCGTTGGGCGGCGATACCGCCATGATCGCCCAGGCGATCTCCGGCGCCTTGCAGATGTATTCACTGTCCGGCGACATCATGGCGCCGCGCGCGCCAGCCGGCGGCATCCTCGGCGTCGGCTTTGCCTGGGATGGTTACGGCAAGAACTGGGAAGCGATGGATGGCGAACTCGGCCTCTGGTATCGCGGCCTGGCCGAAAGAACCGGCCTGTATGCCTTGCCAAAAGCGTTCGATCACGGCTTTCGGAACATTACCCATCGCAGCAAGCCGATCAACACGCCGGACGATTTGCACGGCATGAAGATCCGCTTGCCGGTGGCACCTACGCTGATCGCTCTGTTCAAGGCGATGGAGGCCTCGCCAACGCCGTTGAATCTCGGGGAGGTCTATAGCGCGCTGCAGACGGGTATCGTCGACGGCCAGGAAAACCCGGTGCAGCTGATCGACGAGGCGAAGTTCTACGAGGTACAGAAATATATCAGCATGACCGGCCATGTCTGGACTGGTTTGCATTGCGCCTTCAACCTCGCCGCCTGGAAAAAGCTGCCGCCCGACATCCAGGACACCATCGGCAAATACCTGACCGAAGCCGCCACGCTGGAACGCGCCGACTGGATCACCAACGAAGCGACCGTCATTCAGTCGTTGAAGGATCACGGGATGGTGTTCAACAAGCCGGACGTCGCCCCTTTCCGCGCTCTTGCCAAAAAGAATGGCTACTACACGGACCTGAAGGCGAAGATGGGTGATGAAGCCTGGGCAATGCTGGAGAAATATACCGGCAAGCTCACCTGATCCCGACACATAAGGCAGCTGGCAGGAGCGTACCTTGATGAGCGTTGGCGTCTCGGAGCCGCCGCTGGCGGCCGTGAATTTATCGGAAGTATCCGGGCTACGCCGCGGGGCCTATCTGCTCGATCGGTGGATCGGACATTTTTGCGAATTCTTCGGCGCCATCATTGTGGTTGCGGAAACCTGCATCCTATTTGCCGGCGTGATCTCCCGTTACGTCTTCGATAATCCGATCATCTGGACCGATGAACTGGCGGGTTTCCTGTTTCTCTGGCTCGCCATGCTTGGCACCGTCGTTGCCTTGCGCAACGACGGTCATATGCGCCTGACCACGCTGGTGAACATGTCCCGCCCGGCGTTGGGGCGTTGGTTCAACTCGGTGGCGGCGCTGGTGGTCGTGGCCTTCGTGCTGGAAATCCTGCTGCCGGCCAAGGAATACGTTGCCGAAACGCAGTTCGTGGAACTGACGACGCTCGGCATATCCGAACAATACCGCTCCGCGTCGATCCTTGTCGGCATGGGCCTGGCCGCGATCATTTCCATCCTGCGCCTGATCGAACACACAAGCTGGCGCGATTTCGCCCTCGCGGTGCTGGTGGTCGGCGGCATCAGCGCGCTGCTGTGGGTGCTGCAGCCGCAACTGATCGCCATGGGCTTCGGCAGTCTGTTCGTGTTCTTCATCCTGATCGTCGGCGCCTGCGTTGCGATTGGCGTGCCCATCGCCTTCGCGTTCGGCATTTCCACCATGTCCTATCTGTCCCTGACCACTGACACGCCGCTATCGGTCGTGGTCAACCGGATGGACGACGGCATGTCCAACCTGCTGCTGCTGTCGGTGCCGATGTTCGTCTTCCTCGGCCTGCTGATGGAAATGACCGGCATCGCGCGCGTGATGGTCAACTTCCTGGTTGCCCTGGTCGGGCATGTGAAAGGTGGCCTGTCCTACGTACTGCTCGGGGCGATGTACCTGGTCTCCGGCATATCCGGCTCCAAGGCTGCCGACATGGCCGCGGTCGCGCCAGTGCTGTTTCCGGAGATGCGCCGGCGTGGCCAGCATCCCGGCGAACTGGCGTCGTTGCTCGCCACGTCCAGTGCGATGTCGGAAACCATTCCGCCCAGCCTGGTGCTGATCACCATCGGCTCGGTTACCAATGTCTCGATCTCCGCGCTGTTCACCGGCGGCCTGCTGCCGGCCTTCGTCGCCGCTATGGCGCTGGTTGTCGTCGCCTGGTGGCGGGCACGCAAGGAAGATACCGGTGGGCGCGTCCGCGCGCCGGCGAGTGAAATCTGGCGCACGCTCCTGGTCGCAATCCCCGGCCTGACGCTGCCCTTCGTCATACGCTTCGCCGTAGTGCGCGGCATCGCCACCGCCACGGAAGTATCCACCGTCGGCGTCGTCTACACCGCGTTCCTCGGCCTGGTGATCTACCGGGAGTTCGACTGGAAGCGCATCTATCCGCTGCTGGTGGAAACCGTGGCGCTAACCGGTGCGGTCATGCTCATCGTCGGCACCGCCACCGCCATGTCCTGGGGCCTGACGCAATCGGGCTTTTCTCAGTGGCTGGTATCGAACATGGCCGCGGTCCCTGGCGGCACCGCCGGCTTCCTGGCCATCACCATTGTCGCCTTCATCATCCTCGGCAGCGTGCTGGAAGGTATCCCTGCCATTCTGCTGTTCGGACCGCTGCTGCTGCCGGTGGCCCGCTCGATGGGCGTGCACGAGGTGCATTATTCGATCATTGTCATCCTCGCGATGGGCATCGGTCTGTTCGCCCCTCCCTTTGGCGTCGGGTTCTACGGAGCCTGTGCCATCGGCAAGATCTCGCCGGACGACGCGATCGGCCGCATCTGGCCCTATATCTTCGCTCTCTGCGTCGCGCTGGTCATAGTCGCCGCCTTCCCCTGGCTGTCGATCGGCTTCCTGTAAGATCGGAACACGGCGGACCGGGCAGCACCCACACGGAACTATACGCCGCTCAGTAGGGTATCGATCGCTCGGACAATCGCA
>CAINEA010000736.1 GCA_903847525.1 uncultured Acetobacteraceae bacterium
CCGGTGGTGCCGGCGATCATCAGATGCGGCATGCGTGCGAGATCGGCGACCACGGCGTCGCCGCCGATGTTCTTGCCGAGGGCGAGTGACAGCCGCCCGGCATTCTTTTGCGCGGCTTCCGCCGAGAGAACCTCGCTGAGATAGACGGTCTCGCGCTTTTCGTGCGGCACCTCGATGCCGATCACATTGCGGCCAGACACAGTGGCGATGCGCACGGCGGCGACGGCGAGCGTGCGGGCGATGTCGTCCGCCAGACCGATCACGCGCGCGCTGCGGATGCCCGGCGCGGGTTCCAGTTCATACAGCGTGACCACGGGGCCGGCGCGATAGTCAACAATGCGGCCTTGCACGCCGTAATCGCCGAGCACGGTTTCCAGGCGGCGGGCGACGAGTTCCAGCGCTTCCGCGGTTGGGCCGACAGCACCGCGGGCAGGGGCCGGCGTCAACAGCGACAGTGGCGGGAACCGCCAGCTGCCTTCGACCAGCGGCAGCGAAATTTGCTCGGCCGCGGATTTCGTGGCCTGGGCTTTGGCGGCCTTGGCCGGACGCTTGTCCAACATCGCGGCGAGGCGGTTGCGCGGTTCCGGGGCAGGCGGCGGTTCGTCCGCTATGGCCGGTTCGGCGTCGGGCACGGCCAGGCGAGTGATCATGCTGGTTGGTTTGGCCCGCAGGGTCGGTTCGGAGCGCTCGACCGTCGGCGCTTCTTCCTCCGCATGGCCGGCAAACTGGCCCGTTCCAAACAGGCGCGCCAATGGGGAAAGCACGCTGGCAAGACCGTAGCCGGCACGGCTGAAGAGGCCAGCCGCGCTTCGACCGCCGGAAACCGAATGGCGCGCCGCAGAGCCTGCCGTGCGTCCGGCGGCCGAGCCGACAACCCGCCATTCGCTGAAGCTGAGGCCGAAGGTGAGCATTGCCAGGCCGAGCGCCACGATCAGGCTGAGGGGCGCGATCACGATCGGTGCCCAGGCGCCAAGCAGCGGGCGGCCGATATTCAAGGCCGCGCCGGCCAGCAACTGGCCGATGGCCCCGCCAAGTCCGGCAACCGTCGGCCACGCTATGCCCGGGTGGCCACTGGGAGAGGAAAGCGCAGCGAATGCCGCGCCTAGTACCGGCATGGCTGACAGCAATGCGGCAATCCGCAGCGCGGGTGAGCCGATTCCGCGCTGCGAGGCGATCCGCCAGCACCAGGCCAGCATGGCGACCCCCGGCAGGGCGCCGGCCAGTCCGAAGCCCTGAAGCAGCAGATCCGACAGCACCGCGCCCGGGGGACCGGCGAGGTTGCTGGTGCCGCGCGTTGTCGCCGTGTTCAGGGATGGGTCGGCCGGATTATGGCTGGCCAGCGCAACCAGAAGGGCGATACCGGTCAATCCGAGCGCGATGCCGACAAGTTCGCTGGACCGCCGGCGCATGAGTGAGCGCACTTCCGGTGACGCGAGCCGGCGGGCGGGGACAGAGTTGGATCGGACGACAAGGGCCATGCTTGGGTGTTCCGGGCAGCTTGGCAAAGAGGGAATCGGGCATGCGCAGCTTCAAGCTGGCCGGTAGATATACCCTAGAACCCCTTGACGCGCGACCGGAAATCATCGGCCGCACGGTTCGCATCAAACGGCCCGGCGTCCCCGTAACGCGGCTGCCAGGGTGCCGTCGTCCAGGACGTCGAGCGCGCCTCCCACCGGCACACCCTGGCCAACCCGGCTGATCATGACGCCGAACGGCCGCAGCCGGTCGGTCAGCCAATGGGCCGTGGTGGCTCCATCTACCGTCGCGCCCAGCGCCAGGATCACCTCGCTGATCTGCGCGGTCGCCGAATTATGACCCTCGCTGACCCGCGTCAGCAGCGATGTCACGTTCAGATCCTCCGGCCGTGTACCCGCCAGGGCCGACAGCGTGCCGCCAAGCACATGATACAGCCCGCGATGTACATGCGCGCGCTCCAGCGCCCAAAGGTCCCCTACGCCCTCCACAACGCAGATCAGGGTCCGGTCGCGGCCCGCATCCGCGCAGATGGTGCAAGGGTCTCGGCTGTCTAGGTTACCGCACAGCGAACAGGGCCGCACGGCCTGGGCGGCATCCCGCAGCGCAGCGGCCAACGGCAGCATCTTGGTGTCCGGATGCTGCAACATCCTTAATGCGGCGCGCCGCGCGCTGCGGGGGCCGAACCCAGGCAGCTTGGCAAGCAGGCCGATCAGCCGCTCGACTTCAGGGCCGCCCAAGGCCGGGTCCTAAGGTCAATCCGTCTGTCAGAACGGGAGCTTCAGGCCAGCCGGGAGTTCGAGGCCACCCGTTACGTCCTTCATCGCTTCCGAGGTTAAAACCTCCAGCTTGCGTTTGGCGTCGGCGTGAGCTGCAACGATCAGGTCCTCGATGGTTTCCATTTCGGCGGGGTCGGCAAGCTTGGGGTCGATCTTTACCCGTTTCAGCTCGCTTTTACCGTTCATCTTGACGCTGACCATGCCGGCGCCGGACGCGCCTTCCACTTCCATGCTTTCTAGCTTGGCCTGCATTTCCGCCATTTTGGACTGCATCTGCGAAGCCTGCTTCATCAGGCCGGCAAGATTTTTCATGCGTCGAACTCCTCGAGTGGATCGTCGTTGAAGTATTCACCCGCTGGCTCGGCTTCCAGGGGGGCGAAGTCCGGCATGTCCGCCGGCAGGTCGGGAAGCTGCGGCAGGCCGTAGGCGTCCATGTTGGCGTCGTGGACGGTTTCGATGCGGGCGCCGGGGAAGGCTTCCAGGATGGCGCGAACAAGCGGGTGATCGGCGACGACATGGCGGCGGGCCTTGTCGGCGGCGTTTCCCTGTATGGCGATTGTCGGTTCGCCAGCCTCCTTGGAAACGGCGATCGTCCAGCGCATGCCGGTGGCTTCGGTCAGAAGCGCGGCAAGTCGAGAGGACAGGTCACGCGGGGCATCCGGCTCCGGGCGCAGTTCGATCACCGGCGGAGCGAAGCGTACCAGGTGAACGGAGTGCAGCAATTGGGCGTGCAGCAACGCCTCGCGCTTTTCGGCCACGAGCGCGACCACGTCGCGGAACTGGCGCAGTTGCGGGCCGGCGGGCGGGGGCGCGGGGGCGGGCGCGGCCATCTGCATACCGCCGCCGGCGACCGCGCGAGCGCCGCCGCCGTTCGGGGGCGGAGTGGAAGGACCGGACGGAATGGCGGAAGGGTTGGCGATAAGGCGGCGCACCAGATCGCCGGGCGGAGGCAGGTCGGAGACATGGCAGAGGCGGATCAGCACCATCTCCGCCGCGGCCCGGCGGTCAGGTGCGATTTCCACCTCGGAGATGCCTTTCAGCAGCATCTGCCAGGCGCGCGCCAGGGCAGGAACGCTGAGCCTGTCGGCTAGGGCGGCGCCGCGGGAGCGTTCCGCTTCCGGCAATTCGGCGGAGTCGCGCAGGCCCGGAACGGATTTCAGCCGCGAAATCACGTGGATCAGCTCCAGCATGTCCGCCAGCAGCACACCCAGATCGGCACCGCGTTCGTGCGCGCGGTCGGTGATTGCCAGGGCATCGGCGGGTTTGCCGGCTAGAACGGCTTCCAGCGCATCGAACACCGCTTCCCGGTCGGCGAGGCCCAGCATATCGGCCACCGCTTCGCCGGTGACCTCGCTCTCCGCCTGGGCGATGGCCTGATCCAGCAGCGACAATCCGTCGCGCACCGAGCCATCCGCGGCGCGCGCGATCAGGTCGAGCGCGCCGGGTTGAACGGTGATTCCTTCGGCGATCGCGATTTTGGCAAAATGCTCAGCGAGCTCGGCCACACGCACCCGCCGCAGATCGAAGCGCTGGCAGCGCGACAGCACCGTGATTGGCACCTTGCGGGTTTCGGTGGTGGCAAAGATGAACTTCACATGCGGCGGCGGCTCTTCCAACGTCTTCAGCAGCGCGTTGAACGCCGGCTTGGAAAGCATGTGGACTTCGTCGAGGATGAAGACCTTGGTGCGGGCCTGCATGGGGCGGAAGCGCACCGCCTCGATGATCTCGCGCACCTCGTCGATGCCGTTGTTGGAAGCGGCGTCCATTTCCACGACGTCGGGATGCCGGTCGGCGAGGATGCCGGTGCAATTGGCACAGACACCGCAGGGTTCGATCGTCGGGCCGCCATTGCCGTCGGGCCCGATGCAGTTCAGCGCGCGGGCTATGATCCGTGCCGTGGTGGTCTTGCCGACGCCGCGCACGCCGGTAAGCATAAAGGCATGGGCGATGCGGCCGGTGGCGAAGGCGTTGCGCAGGGTGCGCACCATCGCTTCCTGGCCGATCAGGTCGTCGAAATTGGCCGGGCGATATTTGCGGGCCAGCACCCGGTAGGGCATGGCGGAAGGGGCGGCCGCGGTCGGCACGGCTGCGGGAAAATCGTCGCCGAACAGCCCCGGACCCGCCGGAGGCGGCAGGGTGTCGTCCTGGGGCGGATCATCCTCGAAAAGGCCGGACATGCGGGGCGGACACTAGCCGCAGCGGCGGCCACCTTCTGATTATTACCGTGCGGGGGGACCGTTGCGGGTGGGAGGCCGACTAAACGACCCGAGCGGAAACTCGTTGCGGCTGCTTCCTTCCGGACCTGACCGGGTTGGCGAGGCGCCCGTCCGCCGCCGACCTCCCAGGGCTTCATATCATGTTTTTGCCAGAAGACTACAGCCCGTCCGAACGATTCCTCGCCCCGTTGCCGCAGGCCGGGACCCGTGGCACGGTCGGCTCCGAAAAACATCCCCAAAACACTTATACGGGCGGAAACATGTCGATCATCCTTGCCAGCCGAACCAACGTCTATTCCGGTAGCCCCCTGGAGCGCGTCGGTGAGAAGCGCGAGGACGAGGCCTGGATCCAGGCCGCCCTGCAGCATCCCGACAGCCTTTTCGTGCCGGTATGGCGGGCCCGCTCGCTGATCCGTGGCGGTGAGGAAGGCAGCAAGCCGGAAGCGGTGTTCATCACCGGCGAAGCGGCCAAGGAGCTGCACATGGCCGGCGGACCCTGGAGCTTCCTGGGCCTGCGCGAAGGCCGCGCCGTGTTTGCCATCGATGTCAGCCATGTGGATGATCCGCTGCCGCTGCTGCCCACCGACGTCGCCCGTTTCGTCGATCTGCGCAATGTCGGCAGCGCTGTCGGCAACGAGGACGCTTCCATCCTCGCCCATGCGCGCGGCCTGATGCATTGGCGGGTGAAGCACCGCTTCTGCGGCGTGTGCGGAGCGCCGTGCGAGGCGAAGACCGCCGGACACATGATGCTGTGCACCGGCTGCGAGACCCAGCATTTCCCCCGCAGCGACCCGGCGGTGATCATGCTGATCCATCAGGGCGATCGGGCGCTGCTCGGCCATTCTACGCGCTTCCCCAACGCGAAGATGTATTCGACCCTGGCCGGCTTCGTGGAGCCGGGCGAAACTCTGGAAGAAGCCGTTCGCCGGGAAGTGATGGAGGAGGTCGGCGTCAGCGTCGGCAACGTGTTCTACCACTCCAGCCAGCCCTGGCCGTTCCCGGCCAACATCATGTTGGGCTTCTATGGAGAGGCGTTGAGCGAGGAGATCACCATCGACCCGACCGAGTTGAAGGACGCCCAGTGGTTCACCCGCGACCAGATGCGCAACTGCGACGCGCACGGGTTCCAACTGCCGCGCCTGGACAGCATCGCCCGCCGGCTGATCGAGGACTGGCTAACAGCTGGCTGACCTGCCGATCAACGCCGCGAACGAATAGGGAAACGCCATGTCGAACGACGAATACGACTTCATCATCGTCGGCGCCGGTTCGGCCGGCTGCGTGCTGGCCAACCGGTTGTCGGCGGACCCGAAGAACCGGGTGCTCCTGCTGGAAGCCGGTGGCAAGGACCGCAATCCCTGGATCCATATCCCGGCCGGCTTCTACCGCAACATCTACAATCCCGACATCACTTGGCAGTACCAGACCGAGCCGCAGCCGGAGATGCACAACCGGCGCATCAACTGGCCGCGCGGCAAGGTACTCGGTGGCTCCAGCTCCATCAACGGCCTGATCTACATCCGCGGCCAGAAGGAGGATTACGACCTCTGGCGCCAGATGGGGAATGCCGGCTGGTCTTACGACGACGTGCTGCCGTATTTCCGCAAGGCCGAGGACCAGGAGCGCGGCGCGGACGATTTCCACGGCGCCGGCGGTCCGCTGGCGGTTTCCGATTTGCGCTCCGAGCATGAACTGCACGATGCCTTCATCGCCGGCGCGCAGGAGGCCGGACATAAGTTCAACGCCGACTTCAACGGCAACGACCAGGAAGGCGTCGGTCCGCTCCAGGTGACGGTGCGCGATCGCCGCCGCTGTTCCGCCGCGGTGGGGTATCTGCATCCGGCGATGTCGCGCCCAAATCTGACAGTGGAGACCTACGCACTGACGCACCGCGTGCTGCTGGAAGGCAAGCGCGCGGTCGGGGTGGAGTTCAGCCAGAACGGGACGCTCCGCATCGCCAAGGCACGGCGCGAGGTATTGCTGTCGGGCGGCACCCTCAATTCCCCGCAGGTGCTGCAACTATCGGGGATCGGTCCCGGCGACCTGCTGCAATCGCTCGGCATTCCCGTGCTGCACGACCTGCCCGGCGTCGGCGCCAACCTGCAGGACCACATCGGCGCGCGCATCATCTACAAGTGCCGCAATCCAAACACGGTCAATGAGATCTACCACAGCCTGTTCAAGCAGGCGCTGACCGGCATGCAGTACATCTTCAACAAACGTGGCGCGCTGATGATGGGCGCCGCGCCGATCGGCATGTTCGCGAAGACCCGGCCGGAGTTGAGCAGCCCGGACATTCAATACCAGTTTCTCGCCGGAAGTGCCGAGCGCACCGGCGAGGGCATGCACGATTTTCCCGGCTGCACGCTGGTGGCGATCCCCTGCCGCCCGGAAAGCCGTGGCTGGCTGCGCATTACCTCCACCGACCCGAGCAAGCCCGCGGCAATGAGCCCGAATTACCTGTCCACCCAGAACGACCGCGACACCGTGGTGGCCGGCCTCAAGGTCGGCCGGGCCGTGTTCCAGACCCAGGCCATGCGCCCCTACGTGACCGAGGAATACATGCCGGGAAGGCAGGCGGTGACCGACGAGGATTTGCTGACCCATGTCCGCGCCACGGCCGGCACGACCTATCACCAGACAAGCTCGTGCATGATGGGTCCGCAGTCCAACCACGTTGTGAACACCGACCTGAAGGTGAAGGGCATCGACGGCCTGCGCGTGGTGGACGCGTCCATCATGCCTACCGTGCTATCGGGTAACACCAACGCCGGCGCCATCATGATCGCCGAGAAAGGTGCGGACATGATCCTGACAGGCCGATAACCGGCCATCGGCCAAACCCGGCGCGGATCGCCGAGCCACCGCGGACCCGCTGTCTGGCGCCATGTATCAGAGCACGCCCCCGGGGATGATTTGGCTCCGGGCCGCCCGCGTCGGCCCTCACGTTCAGGTCAGAATCGCTTTTTTGATGCGCTCTCTGAAGCTGCTAACATCTCCAATAAAGCAACAAGCTTGATCGTGACCGCGTGTTTTTTGGGTCATTCCGATCTGGCGGCGGTTACGGGATTGACATTGGCCGCGAGTATTTTTTAACCTCATGAGAGATTCTTGTATGTTTTCGTGGCGTTTTGCATAGAAGCGCAATATTGACAGGAGCCTTGGATGAAGCCGATCGACGCAATAACTGTCCGCAATTTCAGATTTCTTCTGGCGACGTCCTGTTCGGCGGTGGCTCTGCTGGCGAGCGTTCCCGCCTCGGCCGCCTCGGTCGGCGCCGTCTCCAGCGTGGCTCTGGACGGAGCCGCGCCCATCCTGCAGGCCGACCCGAGCGGCTTCCCACCCGTCGGCTCCTCCGGGTCAGTGGATGTGCTCGACTATGAATTCGGCTCCGGCGGCAGCAACGCACTGACGCACAGCTACGGCAGCTCGAGCGGGTCCTTCGGTTCGCGGTCGTCTGGCACCGGCAACTACATCGTCTCCAGCTCCTTTAGCTATACCGACACCATTACCAATACCGGCGTCGGGGCGGTCGACGCGCTGTTGACCTTCCACGTCACGGCTGGACAGGTCGATGCGGTCGCCAGTGCGGTGGGAAGCAGCGCTTCGTCCGACTTCAAGATCACCATCGCCACGCTTGGGTCAGGCGGTGGCGTCGTGGCGGCCACCGAAATCGAACGCGCCGTTGCGTCGGGTGTCGTCACCGCCAGCCTGTCGAGCAGCGGCACAGCCATCGATCTGTTGGAAACCGATGACGGCAGCGGCGTGACCTGGGGCGAACGCGCGTTCACGATCGATCTAGGCACGGTCGCCGCCGGGGCATCGCTGAGCTTCAACTACCTGATGGAAACCTCGGCCACCGGCATCACGCCGGTCGGGACCTTCACACGTACCGTCTGCGACGGCTACGGCGGGTACGGCGGCTATGGTTCTGTCCCTACCGACCTTGGACTTCCTGCCCTCAACAGTGTCGTATTCGATGGTGGCTATGGCGGCTATGGCGGCGGCTGCAGCAGCTCCCATGAGGAAACCTATAGCGGGCTGTTGAGCCCCGCGGCCTCCAGCATCGCCCGGAGTGGCGATCCGTTGAACCTCGATCCGAAGAGCGGACCCGATTCCACCACCAACCCGATCGATCCCGACTTCAACGGGCCTGCCCTGGTGACCAGTGTTCCGGAACCGGCCAGCGCCGCGCTTCTGGGAGTGGGTCTGGCTGGCCTCGCGCTGCTGCGCCGGCGGCAGGGTGTGGCTGCGGCCGCCTCCACCGGCGCCGATTGGTAAATGCCGGACGGCCGGGCTTGCCCGGCCGCCTGTCGATACCGTGTGGGGATCATCCGGCGATGAGCCGGAGACAATCGTCGACCAGGCGATCCATCGTCGAGTCCATCGTGGCGTAGCGAGCGGCGAATGACCGCGCCAGCGCCGCCATGGTCCGGTCTTCCAGGGCGGCGACCAGAACGGCCAGCAGCCGTGCCCGATCCGTGCCCATCGCCTCGGGCAGCGCAGTAAGGTGCTGGTTTTGTAACCTGAAGGCCAGCAACGCCTGTTCGGCGGTCATTGGAAACGAGACATTCGGCAAACCGGCCCTCAGCGCCGTCGCCACGGTGCCGTGACTGGCATGGGTGACCACAAGATCCGCCTGAAGCAGTACTTTCTCCATGTCCAGCCGCTGGGTCGTGACTAATAATTTGCTCGTCTGCAGCCGTCGCGCCTCTGCCGCACTGATGTCGCGGGCATGCAGCAGGACCGGTACGCCAAGTTCCGCCAGCGCCTCGCAAAGTGCTGGGAACGGGCCGTAGTGGCGTGTCAGATAACCAAACACTTTCGGTCCCGGGCCGGCAGGCCAGACTGGGGTCGCGCCCCCCAATGTGCTGCTGATCGACCCGTAATAAGCGGTGCCCTGCCTTGGGCCG
>CAINEA010000737.1 GCA_903847525.1 uncultured Acetobacteraceae bacterium
CCCCCCCCCCCCCCCCTCGGCGGGCATGAAATCCTCGGACACGGGAACTGTTTCTGTGGGTATGGACCGTCCCAGGAACATCGCCCCGATCAGAACCAGCCCAGATTGCCGAAAGCCGCGATGTTGGCGGCGACGGTCTTGGTGTTGACATGGTCCGGGCCGAGCTTGCGCAGGAAGATGTCGTAGGCGACCTCATAGGCGCCGCGGGCTTCCTCGAATTCGGCGAACAGGCGGAACGCGTTGCCCAGATTACTGGCGCGGACCGCCACGCTGATGTGGTCCGGCCCGTAGGCGGCTTCGTCGATGGCGAAGGCACGGCGAAACGCCGCCAGGGCGCCCAGCGCATCGCCCTGGTCCATCAGCACGGTGCCAAGATTGTTGACGTAGCGGGCAACCAGCGGGTGATGCGGCCCGAATTCGGCCTCGGCGATCTTCAGCGCGCGCTCGTGCGCGGCCAAAGCGAGGTCGAGCTGATACAGGTCGCGCAGCACAAGGCCCAGGTAATTGGCATCGCGCGCGACGTTGGGATGGGTGGGGCCGAGACGGCGCTCGTCGATCGCCAGGGCCGCCTCGAACGCCTGCCGGCCGCCGGGGAAATCGCCGGACCGGTGCAGGAAAAGGCCGAGGATCGTGAGCAGATCGGCTTCCGCCGCGCTGTCATGGGACATGCCCTGCGGTGCAGCGGGGGCGCCGGTCCAGAGGGTTGCGGGAACCGACGGATAGGCGGTCTCGCGCTCGTCGGCGCCGATCTGGCGCAGAGCACTCAGCATCTGCGCCGGCTGGTCGGCAGGATCTTTCAGCGCATGCAGATAGCTGCCTGCCAGACGCAGCACGAGGTCGATATCGCCGAGCTCGCCGGCCAGCCCGTCCAGGGCGGCAAGGTCCGTCAGGTCGGGGCGGCAGGACAGTAAAAGAGCGATGCTATCCGCACGGGACATTGGCGCCATGGTCTCGGTGGACAATTGCGGCATTTGGCGAGGCCGTTAAGCAGCCAGCTCGCCGGCCATTTCCAGCAACTCGCGAGAGCGCACCACGCGGTTCTGCCAGACGCGGTCGAACTCGGCGATCAGGGCGGCGATGGCGGGGCCGGAGGTGCCGGACTCGGCGGCCGCCAAAGAGGGGAATTCGTAGAACGCGCAATGCACCGCCGGATCGGTGCGGCTCCAGGCGCGCCAGGCGCGCGGGACGTTGAACGCCTTCAGCGCCTCGGGCAGATGCTCGGTCGCGTACCATAGGTCGAACGGGCCGCGATCGGCCGGATCGGCCACGGTGGCGCGCACCACGAGATAGGTCTTGGACGGCATCGGCGACTCCTTTGCGGCAACGGCGCGATCGTACTACGGGGACCGCGACAGGACCACAGGCTCGACGGTCCGCGCCGCGGGCTTTAGGTTGCCGGCAACAAAATCCAGAGGAAGACGATGCCCCAGCCAATGCTGTTCACCCCGATCCAACTGCGCGAGATCACCCTGAAGAACCGCGTGGTGGTGGCACCCATGCACCAATATTCGGCGGTGAAGGGCTACCCGACCGACTGGCATTTGATGAACTACGGCCGCTTCGCCGCTGGCGGCGCCGGACTGGTGATCATCGAGAGCACCAAGGTAGACCGGCGTGGCTGCGGCACGGTGGGCGATACCGGCCTGTGGAACGACGATTTCATCCCGCATTTCCGCCGGCTGGCGGATTTCATCCGCGCCCATGGCTCGGTGCCGGGCATCCAGCTCGGCCATTCCGGCCGCAAGGCGCGGCTGACCCGCCCGTGGGAGGGCGGCAAGCCGCTGACGCCGGACTATTCGCCGGAGATCTGGAACTGGGAAGGCTGGGAACTGGTTGCGCCCAGCGCCATCGCGTCGTCCGACAACGAGCCGGTGCCGCGCGCGCTGAGCCATGCCGACATCCAGCAACTGGTGGAAATGTGGGGCCAGGCCGCGCGCCGGGTGCATGAGGCCGGGATCGACGTGCTGGATATCCATGCGGCACATGGTTACCTGATTCACCAGTTCCTCTCGCCGCGCGCCAATCTGCGCAACGACGAATATGGCGGCTCCGACCTGAACCGCATGCGGTTCGCCATCGAGGTGACGGAGGCGGTGCGCGCCCACTGGCCGGCGCACAAACCGCTGTTCATGCGCCTGTCGGTGGAAGACGATGCCGGCTGGGGGCCGGAGCAGAGCGTTGCCTTGGCCAAGCTGGTCAAGGCCAAGGGCGTGGACGTGATCGATTGCAGCTCGGGCGGCATGCTCGGCCGGCCGGTGGATACCGCGGGTCCGGTGACCTACGGCTACCAGGTGCCGTATGCCGAAAAAATCCGTGGCGAGTCCGGCCTGATGAGCATGGCGGTCGGCCTGATCGTGCACGCGGACCAGGCGGAGGAAATCCTGCAGAAGGGCCAGGCCGACCTGATCGCCCTGGCGCGGGAGATCCTTTACAATCCGAAC
>CAINEA010000738.1 GCA_903847525.1 uncultured Acetobacteraceae bacterium
CCGGCAGCCTCGCGCTGTCTCATTCCTTGGCGGCCCCACGGGGAATATCGGCACGATGATCCGGCTATCCATTCCGGCCCGGCAAGCACTGGCGAAACTGACGCTTCCGGTGCTGGTCGTCGCCGCGTTCGCGTTGCTGCTGCTCGGCAAGGCCGATGCGTTGCTGGCGGAGCGCGCCCGCACCGCCCTGGCGGATGCGTTGGCGCCGATCTACGCGGTGCTGTCCGAGCCGGTCGGGCGGGTGCGGGCCACGATTTCCGAATGGGACGAATTGCTGACCGTGCGGACCGAAAATGTCCGGCTGCGCGACGAAAACGAGCGTCTGCGGCGCTGGCAGTCGGTCGCCCTGGCGCTGGACGCCGAAAACCAGCGACTGCGGGCCAATCTGCACTGGATCCCCGATCCAGCCCCAGCGTTCGTCACCGCCCGCGTGGTGGCCGATGCCGGCGGCGTCTATGCCCGCGCCGTGCTGCTGGCGCTCGGCCCGAACCACGGCATCGCCAAGGGGCAGATCGCGCTCGATGAACGCGGCCTTGTCGGCCGGGTGACCGAGGTCGGCTCGCGCACCGCGCGGGTGCTGCTGCTGACCGACCTGAACAGCCGCATTCCGGTGATCCTGGAGACCAGCCGCTCCCGCGCGATTCTGGTGGGCACCAACGGGGCGCGCCCCAGGCTGACCTACTGGGCCGAGGGGGCGGTACCTGCCGAGGGCGAGCGTGTGGTGACCAGTGCCGAGGCCGGTGCGTTCCCCGCCAACCTGCCCATCGGCACGGTGCACTACAGCGCGTCCAACGTACCGGAGGTGGAACCGAGCGCCCGGCTCGACCGCCTGGAGGTGGTGCGGATCTTCGACTATGGCCTGCGGGGGATCGTTTCACCGGAGGCGAGTGGAAAACCTGGCTCGTCGCCGGAGGCGAAGCGCTGATGGCGCCGTTCGACCGTGTTCCTGGCATCCGCCCCCGGCCGAGCCTCGGCCGGCGCCTGGACATGGCGGCGCGGGCAAGTTTTCCCGTCACCTGCACCATGCTGCTGATGCTGCTGGCCGGGGTGCCGTTCGGCTTTTCCGAGCAAGCGGCGCTGATCCCGGGGGTGGCGACCATCTCGGTGTTTTTCTGGACCCTGTTCCGCCCGACATCGATGCCGCCTGTGGTGGTTTTCCCGATCGGCATCCTGCTCGACCTGCTCGGCTACCTGCCGGTCGGCGTCGGCGTCATCTGCCTGTTGGCGGTGCACGGCTTCGCCCTGCGCTGGCAGCGCTTCCTGGCACGGCAAAGCTTCGTATTGATCTGGGCCGCCTTCGCGGTTTTTGCCGCAGCAAGCGCGGTGCTTGGCTGGGGGCTCACGTCCCTGCTCGGTTTCCGGCTGCTGCCGTTCGGTTCGGCGATCTTTCAGGCTATCGTCGCGATCGCCCTCTATCCCACCCTGGCGGTGCTGTTCAGCCGTGCCCATCGTTCCATCGCCGCGCCCGAGCAGGCCTAGGCAGGCCGACATGAAAAATCGGATCCCATGAAGCGCGAGACCAAGCATACCGGCGTCTTCACCCGCCGTGCCCTGTTCCTCATGGGCGCGCAGGTGGCGGTGTTCGGCGGCCTGGCCGCCCAGCTCTACAAGGTCCAGGTCGTGGACGGGGGGCGCTACGCGACGCTGGCCGACGAGAATCGGATCAGCGCCCGGCTGATCGCACCGCCACGCGGGCGGGTGCTGGACCGGTTCGGCACCGTGCTCGGCGGCAACCGCATCAACTGGCGCGCCCTGCTGGTCGCCGAGCAGACAACGGACGTCACCGGCACGTTGGAGAGTTTTTCCCGTATCGTTCCGCTTGCCGAGCATGAAAAGGCCCGGATCGAGCGCGAGGTGCACCGCCATCGCCGCTTCATTCCGATCATGCTGCGCGAATTCCTGAGCTGGGAAGACATGGCGCGCATCGAGGTGAATGCCCCCGACCTGCCCGGCGTCCTGGTCGATGTCGGCACCAGCCGGGTCTATCCTTTCAAGGGGGAGTTCGCGCATTTGGTCGGCTATGTCGCCCCGCCGAACGAAGCCGACGTAGCCAGCGACTCGATGCTGGCCCTGCCGGGCATCCGCGTCGGCCGCGCCGGCATCGAAAAATTCCACGACGTGACCCTGCGCGGGCGGGCCGGCGCGGTGCAGCTGGAGGTGAACGCCGTCGGGCGGGTGATCCGGGAGCTGGATCGTCAGGAAGGCACCCAGGGCCGCGATATCGGCCTGACGCTCGATGCCGGACTGCAGCAGGCCGTCGGCAAGCGGCTGGGCGACGAAAGCGCCTCGGCCGTTGTGCTGGACTGCCGCAACGGCGAGGTGATGGCGATGGTGTCCAACCCATCCTTCGACCCGAGCCTGTTCAATTCCGGCGTTTCCCAGCAGCAATGGGTGGAATGGACCCGCAACCGCCGGGCCCCGCTGATCAGCAAGGCCGCGGCAGGCCTGTATGCGCCGGGGTCCACCTTCAAGATGTGCACGGCGCTGGCCGGCCTGAACGCGCGCACGATCACGCCGGGCGACCGTATTTCGTGTCCCGGCTACCTGGACCTCGGCGATACGCGGTTCCATTGCTGGAGCAAGACCGGCCATGGCGCGCTCGATCTGCGTGGCGCGCTGAAGCATTCCTGCGACGTATATTTCTACGAGGTCGCCCGGCGCACCGGCATCGACAGGATCGCCGCGATGGGCCATCGCCTCGGCATGGGCGTCGACCCCACGATCGACCTGCCGGGCGCGCGCGCCGGGCTGATCCCGACCCGGGCGTGGCGGCGCGGCCAGGGCAAAGCCTGGAACATCGGCGATGCGATCGTCAGCGGTATCGGTCAGGGCTACATCCAGCTGAGCCCGCTGCAGCTCGCCACCTACACCGCCCGTATCGCCTCTGGCCGGGCGGTCGAGCCGCACATGACCCGCAGCATCGGCGGCGTGTTGCAGCCGGGCACCAAGCCCGAGGACTGGCCCAGCCTCGATATGCCCGAGCGGGACCTGCATCTGGTGCGCGAGGGCATGTGGCAGGTGGTCAACGAGGCCGGCGGCACCGCGCCGATTGCCCGCCTGGGCGAAGGGCGCGGTCAGATGGCCGGCAAGACCGGCTCCTCTCAGGTTCGCCGGGTTTCCCGCGAGTTGCGCGAACGCGGCGGCTTCAAGTCCGAGAACCTTCCGTGGGAATACCGACCGCACGCCCTGTTCGTCGGCTACGCGCCCTATGACGCGCCGCGCTATGCCGTCGCCGTGGTGGTGGAGCACGGCAATGCCGGTGCCGCCACCGCCGGCCCGGTCGCGCGCGACATTATGATGGAAACCCTACGGCGCGATCCGGCCAACCGGACCGAACCCCAGGGCGCCCGCGTAGCGGATAAGGGGTAGCACGATGATGCAGCGCCGGCTGATCCGGGAAGCGTCGTTCGACCTGACGGGCAAGCTCTGGCGGATCAGCTGGGGCTATGTGCTGCTGCTTTGCGCCCTCGCCGGCGTTGGCTACGTCGCGCTCTACAGCGCCGCCGGCGGCGCGCCGGAGCCGTATGCCACCAAGCACGCGCTGCGCTTCGGGTTCGGGCTGGTGCTGATGATCGGCATCGCCATGGTGGACATTCGTTTCATCGCCAAGCTCGCCTGGCCCTGCTATGCCGGCGGGGTCGGCCTGCTGGTGCTGGTGATGCATATGGGCCGCGTCGGCAAGGGCGCGCAGCGCTGGATCGACATCGGCGGCCTGCAGCTGCAGCCGAGCGAGCTGATGAAGATCGCCCTGGTGGTGGCCCTGGCGGCCTGGTTTCACCGGGCGTCGTGGGAGCGGATCGGCAACCCGCTGTTCCTGATCCCGCCGATCATCGCGGTGCTGATCCCGGTCGGGCTGATCCTGAAGGAGCCCAATCTGGGCACCGCCGCGATCACCGGCATCGTCGGCTCCGTCGTGTTATTCGCCGCCGGCGTCCGCTGGTGGAAGTTCGCGCTGGTCATGCTGCCGATCCCCATCGCCG
>CAINEA010000739.1 GCA_903847525.1 uncultured Acetobacteraceae bacterium
GCGCATTTCCAGCCAGCACATCGCCAACTGGATGCACCATGGCATCGCCACCGAGGCGCAGGTGATGGAAACAATGCAGCGTATGGCGGCGGTGGTGGACCGGCAGAACGAGGGTGATCCGCTGTATCGGCCGATGGCGCCGACATTCGATGGGATCGCGTTCAAGGCCGCATGTGACCTGGTGTTCAAGGGGGCAAGCCAGCCGAACGGGTATACCGAGTTTATCCTGCACGCACGGCGGCGCGAGGCGAAGACTGCAGCTTAGACATATGGTTGGGGCAAAGCCCCAACCTTACTTTCCGGTCGGCGATACCTCGTCGTCGGCTACCTTCGGCAATATCCCGCACTTGACGCCGAAATCGAACAGCATTTGCGCCTTGAAGCTCAGTAGCATCATCGCGCCCAGGCTTACCATGCCGACGATGGGGCGAACGGTCAGTGCTTCCTCCATCGGCAGGATTTCGCCCAACCACAGATACACGATGGCCTTCAGCAGGAAATAGCCGGCCCAAAGCAGGGTGAAGAGCTTGAAGAAGCGGCGAATGTCCGGCCCGTCCTCGAACGCATCTCCCTGCTGTTGCTCGATTAGGCCCTGGATCATCGATTTTTGACCTCGCGCGCCCCAGGCGAAGGCTGTGGCAATGACGATGCTGGTAATGACGTCTTCGTATTTCAGCATGAACGGGGTTTGGGCGAACATATCTATGCAGCCGAACAACAGGGTCAGGCCGCTGGATAGCAGATACAGCTTTGTAATCGGCAGGCCGCGCCAGCGGCGATACGCAGCATCCGCCAGCATGCAAACCACGCCGACAGCGATGGCGATCTTCAGGTCCACCGTCCACAGCAGTATCCAGAAGACGAGCAACGGGCCGAATTCAAGGAGGCCGTTGCGCAAAGCCGGGGAGCGCAAGGATTGCAGAATTCGTTCCATGCAGGAAAATGCCGCTCTAAATGTGGGACGGCTCAGGTAGCTCAGTTCGTAGGCCTGGGCAACGCGATGTCGCCGAGGATGGCTGGGTTGCCCCATCGGCGCCCACATTTGTTTAGCGTATCTTCCTCCCGAAGATACTCAGGGGATTTTCGCATGCGGCCAATCGTGTCTTGTCTGCTTGGCGCGGCTGTCGTCCTGCTGTTCGGCACTTTGGGCCCAGATGCAGTTGCTCAGGTCCCACAGGCGGGTACATCCGAACGGATCAACGGCAAGATTGAACGGTTCGATGGACAAACCCTCGTGGTCCACGCGCCCGATGGCCGCGACCTGACAATCATCGTGCCGGATGGGGTGCGGATCAGCGCGGTCGCCGACCGCCGGCTGGCGGACATCATGCCGGGCGATTTCATCGGATCGGCCGCGGTGAAGGGTCGCGATGGCAAGCTGCACGCGCTGGAAGTGCATATTTTCCCCGAGGCCATGCGCGGAACCGGTGAGGGGCACCGGCCGATGGCGGGCGCCGAACAGACAATGACCAATGCCGTGGTCGACGGGATAGCAGGCGTCACCCAGGGCGACAGTCAGGCGGGCCAGGTGCTGACGCTGAAATACGCCGGCGGCGAGCAGGCGATCGAGGTATCGCCGACTACGCGCGTGGTTCTGCTGGTTCCCGGCGACAAAACGCTTCTGAAGCACGGCGCGGCGGTGACGGTTTCGGCCACGAAGGCTGTGGATGGCACACTGACAGCGCGGTTTGTGCAGGCTGAGAAGGATGGGGTGAAACCGCTGCCCTAGCGCTACGTTATCGAGCCAGCGCGTGCCCGCTTGCCTCCACGGCGGGGCGGAGGCATTTTGCCGCTCCTTTGAGATAGCGAAGAATGCCATGACAGACACCCCTCCCGATCGGCTCTCCAACAACCCGAAGAGCCCGCACTACAACGAAGCCGCGCTGGAACGGGGCATCGGCATCCGGTTCAACGGCGTGGAGAAGACCACGGTCGAGGAATATTGCGTCAGCGAGGGCTGGATCCGGCAGGCTGTCGGCAAGACAGTGGACCGCAAGGGCAACCCGCTGACGATGATGATGAAGGGCAAGGTAGAGCCGTATTACCGTTCGGAGCCGCAGGCGGAATAAGAAGCGGAGGCGTTCCCCCTTTCCCAAACCCGCACCATCCCGAATAGTCCCGGCCGCCCGATCGCTATCGCGACCTTTCTGAAACCCGATCGCAATCGCGATCTTTCCGAAAGCGGTGCCACAGCATGTCGCCATTCGCCTTTGCCTCGGTACTCTTGCTGCTCGCAGCGGTATTCGGGTTGATAAACCACCGAACGCTGAAATTGCCGACCACGATCGGCGTCCTGGTGATCGCGCTGCTTTTCTCACTAATCGTACTTCTGATCGATCCCTGGATCGATGCCTACGACCTGGCGGGCTACGCGCGGGAGGTGCTGGGCTCGGCCGATCTGCCGCATTTGCTGATGGACAGCGTCCTAGCGTTCCTGTTGTTCGCCGGGGCCCTACATGTCGATGTCTCGGTCCTGCAAGCTCAGAAATGGCCCGTTCTGGGTTTGGCGACCGTCGGTACGCTGGCCGCAACCATATTGTTCGCACTCGGCATGTGGTGGGTATTCCGCCTTGTTGAGGAGTCGGTACCGTTCATCTGGTGCCTGGTGCTTGGCTCTATCCTGGCGCCCACCGATCCGGTGGCTGTCTCCGCGCTGCTGAAGAATGTCGGGCTACCGCTGCCGCTGCAGATCGTGATCACCGGCGAAAGCCTTTTCAACGACGGAATCGCCGTCGTGGTGTTCCTGCTGGCACTCGGCATTGCCACCGGAGAGAGCAGTGGAGTTGGCCTCGTGCACGCGGGCGGCGAGTTTGCCCGCGAGGTCGGCGGCGGTGTGATCCTGGGCCTGCTGGCGGGCTATATCGGCTACCGGGCCATGCAACTGGCCGATGACTATAACCTGGAATTGACCATATCGCTGGCCTGCGCGACCGTGACCTATACGCTCGCGCATGAACTCGGGGTTTCCGGGCCGCTGGCCGTGGTGATCGCGGGCCTGATGATCGGCAACCATGCGACCGCCTCGGAGACTTCGTACCCGAATACCATGGGAGACGACGCGCATAGCCAGATCGTGACGTTCTGGTCTCTGGTGGACGAAGTGTTGAACACCCTGCTGTTCCTTCTGATCGGGCTGGAAGTGCTGGCGGTGGGGAAGGATCGGCGGGCGGTCATGGCAATGTTGTGCGCCATTCCGCTGGCATACGTGGTCCGAATGGTCAGCGTTACCGCGCCGCTGATGTCCATGCGCAAGGTGCAGGGCGCGCAGATATCGCGCGCCAGCGCCATTGGGGTGCTGACCTGGGGCGGGTTGCGTGGCGGCATATCGGTTGCGCTGGCGCTGTCCTTGCCGCCGAGCGCCTACCGGGCCCCATTGCTGACGGTTTGCTATGGGCTGGTGGTGTTCACGATCGTCGTGCAGGGGCTGACCATGCCCTGGGTCGTGCGCAAATTGCTTCGTCAGGTGATCATCGACGAAGCGGATCCCCCGCATCCGCCTTCCCGCGAGCCGGGCGGGGGCGAGGTTGCCGGCTTCCCCGGACTGTCCGCTGCCAAGGAGTGATTAACATGCTGCAATCTCAGCGCGACCAATTCGATATTCCGCGCCATGTCGCCTATCTCAACGCATCGTCCTGGAGCCCGTTGCCGCTCGCGTCTCAGGAGGCCGGGCGGATCGGGGTGGCACGCAAGGGGCAGCCCTGGCGCATCGACAACGCTTTCGCCAATGACCAGCACGAGCGAGCCCGCCGGGCCGCCGCCGCGCTGATCGGGGCGGACACGGAGGACGTCGCGCTGATCCCCTCGGTCAGCTATGGCGCCGCCACGGTGGGAAAGTTGGCGATCATTCCCGCCGGATCTCGTGTGCTGGTGCTGCAGGACGACCACTCCTCGCCGGTACTGGAATGGCATGCTCGGGCCGCCGCCCAGGGCTTCGCCGTGGAAGCCGTCGTGCAGCCGGAAGATGGGGACTGGACGGCGGCGATGCTGGCCGCGATCGGCCGCCCCGGGGCCGCGCCGCTGGCGATGGCTTCGGTGTCATCCGTGCACTGGTCGGATGGCTGCGTTCTGGACCTGGACCGGATCGCGCCGGCCTTACGCGCCGCGGGGGCCCTTCTGCTGGTCGATGCCACCCATGGCGCAGGCGTGATGGACATCGACGTGCGCCGGATCGATCCGGATTTTCTGGTGTTCCCGACCTATAAATGGGTTCTGGGGCCGTATGGAAGGGCGTTCCTGTATGTCGCCCGGCGCCACCAGGACAGCGTGCCGCTGGAGCAGACCGGCTTCGGGCGGCGGGCGATCGCATCGGACCGGGTGCCGTATATGCGCGACACCGCTTACGTGAACGGCGCGCGGCGCTTCGACATGGGTGAGCGGGACCATTTCGTGTCGCTGGAAATGGCCGCGATCGGCATGGAGATGATGGCCGGCTGGGGTCAAAAGGCGATCGAGTCGCGGCTGGCTATGCTGACCGGGCGGTTAGCGGAGGGACTTGGCAATATCGGCGTGCAGGTGCCGGACGCGGCCGTCCGGGCGCCGCATATCCTCAGCCTGGGATTTCCGCAGGGCATGCCGGAGGGAATGATCGGCCGGCTGGAAGCCGCGGACGTGTATGTCGCTCCCAGGCTGGGGCGCATGCGCATCAGCCCGCATGTCTATAACGACGAGGCGGACGTGGACCGGTTTCTGGAAGTATTCCGCGGCGCCATGGTGTAGGCGCCGCGGGAACGCTCACATTCCCAAAGCGCGGCGATACAGGTCGAGCAGGGTCTCCTGTTCCTCGATCTCGGCGGCTTCCTGCTTGCGCATGCGGATGAGTTGGCGCAGCACCTTGACGTCGAAACCGGCGGATTTCGCCTCGCCGTAGATGTCTTTGATGTCGTTGCCGAGCGCCTTGCGCTCTTCTTCCAGCCGCTCGATCCGGTCGACCAGGCTGCGCAGCCGGTCCGCGGCAATGCCGCCCGTCTCAGGTTGTTTCTCGCTGATATCCATGTCCACCGGCAGCTCCAGTTCTAGGATGGGCGGGCGGAATAGGCCCCACTCGGTCTCACGTCAATCGGGGGCAGTGCCACTGGCCTTCCTTATCGCCCCGATGGTCAGTGCCCAGGATGGGACTTGGCCAAGGCCGCCTTCTGCTCAGCGGTCGCTACCTTTTGGTATTTCGCCTGCCATTCCTTGTAGGGCATGCCGTAGACGATCTCGCGCGCGTCCGGATCGGCGATTGTGAGGCCTTGTTCGGCCGCGCCCTCACGGTACCAGCGGCTCAGGCAGTTCCGGCAGAATCCGGCGAGGTTCATCAGGTCGATGTTCTGCACGTCCGTGCGCTCACGCAGGTGAGCGACCAAGCGTCGGAAGGCGGCGGCTTCCAGTTCGGTGCGGGTTTTCTCATCAAGATCGGGTGCGGTCATTGGGGTCTCCTGCGCTCAGGTGGGTAGCGGGACATGGCTCAGATGGCATTGGCCGCCCGGTTTCGCCATACTCGCCGGGAACACGGTCATGGGGAAGCGTGCGGATGGGATGGGATGATGCGCGGGCACGCTCGGCGCTGCGCGCGGTATTCGACGCCGCCGTAGCAGCAGCAGATCCACTGGAGATGCTGGCGCACCACCTGCCGGACAAGCCCCGGGGGCGCTGCATCGTGGTCGGCGCCGGCAAGTCGGCTGCGGTGATGGCGGCGGCGCTGGAAGCGGCCTGGCCGGATGTGGCGATGTCCGGCGCGGTGGTGACGCGCTATGGCCATGCGGTGCCGACGCAGCGGATCGAGGTGATCGAGGCGTCCCACCCTGTGCCCGACGCCAACAGCGAGCGCGGGGCCAAAAGGCTGCTGGAACTGGTGCAGGGTCTTGGCCCCGACGATCTGGTGCTGGCGCTGATTTCCGGCGGCGGGTCGGCGCTGCTGGCTTTGCCGGCCGATGGGCTGACATTGGCGGACAAGCAGGCGGTGAACCGGGCGCTGCTGGCCAGCGGTGCCACGATCACGGAGATGAATGCGGTGCGCAAGCACCTTTCCGCGATCAAGGGCGGAAGGCTGGCGGCGGCCGCGGCACCGGCGCGCGTGATGACGCTGGCGATCAGCGACGTGCCTGGCGACGATCCGGCGGTGATCGCGTCCGGCCCCACGGTGCCGGATGCGACCAGCTTCGCCGATGCGCGGGCGCTGGTGGCGCGGTTCGGGCTGGACCTGCCGGCGCAGGTTATCGCGCGGCTGGCGCGCGACGACGACGAGACGCCGAAGCCGGGCAGCCTGCCGAACGCGGAGTTTCACCTGATCGCCACCCCCGCCATGGCGCTGCGCGCGGCGGCGGAGACGGCGCGGGGGCTGGGGCTGACGCCGCTGATCCTGGGGGATGCACTGGAAGGCGAGTCGCGCGAACTGGGGATCGTGATGGCCGGTATCGCGCGTTCGGTTCGGGACCATGACCTGCCTCTGGCTGCCCCGGCCCTGCTGCTGTCCGGCGGGGAGACCACGGTAACCATTGGCTCCGGCAGGGCCGGGCGCGGTGGGCGGAACACCGAGTTTCTGCTCGGCCTCGCGGTGGCGCTGGCGGGCCTGCCGGGGGTTTGGGCAGTGGCCGGGGATACAGATGGCATAGACGGCACGGAGGATGCGGCCGGGGCGATCGTGACGCCGGATACGCTGGCGCGCGCCGAAGCGGCTGGATTGTTGGCGCGTGCGGTGCTGGGGGGGCATGACAGCTACAGCCTGTTCGACGCCATCGACGACCTCATCCGCACCGGGCCGACGCTGACCAACGTCAACGACATTCGTGGCGTCCTGATCGCCTGATCTTTTCCGGAAGGATTGAAGATGCCGCCTCGCATTAAGATACGTCGCCGCCGCCGCACGAAGATCATCGCGACGCTGGGGCCGGCTTCGTCCACCGCGGAAGTTCTGGCGCGGCTGTTTCAGGGGGGCGCGGACGTGTTTCGGCTGAATTTCTCGCATGGCACGCATGACGATCATGCAATGCGGGTGCGGCTGATCCGGGAACTGGAAGACCGGTTCGAGCGCCCGATCGGGATCTTGGCGGATGTGCAGGGACCGAAGCTGCGCGTGGGCACCTTCGGCGGCGGGCGGGTCCATCTGCAGACCGGAAAATCCTTCCGGCTCGATCTGAACGCCACACCCGGCGATGCGACTCGCGTGAACCTGCCGCATCCGGAGATCATCGAGGCCGCCGGCATCGGCACCACTCTGCTGCTGGACGACGGCAAGTTGCGGCTGCGCGTGGTGCGCAAGCGCGGTGACGGGCTGGAGACCGAGGTGTTGGTCGGCGGGCCGCTGTCGGACCGCAAGGGGGTGAACGTGCCGGACATGGTGCTGCCAATCCCCGCACTGACCGCCAAGGACCGCGCGGATCTGGCTTTCGCGCTGGAGCACGGGATCAACTATATCGGCCTGTCGTTCGTGCAGCGGCCGGAGGATGTGGCCGAGGCGAAGGCAATCGCGGCCGGGCGGGCCTGGATCATGACCAAGATGGAAAAGCCGCAGGCGCTGGACAACCTCGACCCGATCCTGGCGCTGTCGGACGCGGTGATGGTGGCTCGCGGCGATCTTGGCGTGGAATTGCCGCCCGAGGAGGTGCCTTTGGCGCAGAAGCGAATCGTGCGTGCCTGCCGCCAGCTTGGTCGCCCTGTGGTGGTGGCGACGCAGATGCTGGAGAGCATGATCACCGCCCCAGCTCCTACTCGGGCCGAGGCGTCGGACGTGGCGACGGCGGTGTTCGACGGCGCGGATGCGGTGATGCTGTCGGCGGAGACGGCAGCGGGGCAGTATCCGTACGAGGCGGTGAACATCATGGACCGCATCATCGCGCGGGTGGAGCAGGATCCGGGCTGGCGCGATATGATCGAGGCGAGCCGGGGCGAGCCGGAGCATGCCACATCTGACGCGATCGCCGCCGCCGCACGGCAGATATGTCACACGATCGGCGCCCGCACGATCGTCGCATTCACCGCATCCGGCAGCACGGCGCTGCGGGTGGCGCGCGAGCGGCCGGAGGCCCCGGTGCTGGGACTGACACCCACCCTTGAAACCGCGCGCCGGCTGGCGGTGGTGTGGGGGGTGCACGCGGTGGTGGCGCCGGAAGTGCACTCGATGACCGACGCCGTGAACAAGGCCGGCCGCGCGGCCATCAGCGAGGGGTTCGCAGTGCGCGGCGACGACATCGTGGTGGCGGCGGGCGTGCCGTTCGGGCAGTCCGGCAGCACGAACGCCTTGCGGGTCGCGAAGCTGGGGTAAGCTTCCGGATGCCCAGCTGGGGCACCGGCTGGAACCTTGTGTGCGGGAGCAAAGGATATTACGTTATATTATAACATAATATCCTTTTCCGAGGCTTCCCATGCACCGACGCACCTTGCTTCTGGCCGCTGCCGGCGCTGCTTCGGGCCGCATCGTTTCCAGCATCGCTGCCGCCCCGCAACCGCTGCAGGTGGTGGCGACATTCTCGATCCTCGCGGATATGGCTCGCCAGATCGGCGGGTCCGCAGTCGAAGTCAAGTCGTTGGTGCAGGTGGATGGCGATGCCCATACCTACCAGCCCAGGCCGTCGGACCTGCGCAGCCTGCAGGGCGCGGGGCTGGTGGTGATGAACGGGCTGGGCATGGAAGGCTGGATGGAGCGGCTGAAGCAGGCCGCCGGCACCGCTGGGCTGGTGGTCACCGCCAGCGCCGGGGTCGTGCCCCGAGCCCTGCCGGGAGGGGTGGACCCGCACGCCTGGCAGAACCCGGCGAACGGCGTGATCTACGCCCGCAACATCGCCGACGGGCTGGCCAGGGCCGACCAGGGCCGGGCCGATTTTTATCGCAGCCAGGCGCGGGATTATGAAACGGCAATCGTGGAGACCAGCACCTGGATCGAACAGCAGATGGCTGTTGTGCCAAAGGAAAAGCGGAAAATCCTGACCAGCCATGACGCGTTCTATTATTACGGCGCGCGCTACGGGATCGAGTTTCACGGCATCGAGGGGATCGATACCGAAGCCGAGCCATCCGCCCAGCAGATCGCGGCACTGGTGAAGCTGATCCGGGCGGAGGGGATCAAGGCGGTGTTCGTGGAGAACATGACCAGTCCGCGCCTGGCGCAGATGATTGCGCGTGAAACCGGCGCCGTACTCGGGCCGGCGGTGTATTCGGACGCACTGTCCGGGCCCGCCGGACCGGCGCCGAGCTATCTGCGGATGTTCCGCCACAACACGACACTGTTCGCCCAGGCGATGCTGGCGAATGGATAACCGGATCAGAGATCGGCGATGCGGATCCAGACGGCAACAGCCACCGCGGCGGCGAGGCCGGCAATGAGGGTCATGGTGGAGGCGATGCCGAGATCGCGAGCGATCATGGTCCATAACGCGAGCACCGCGATACCGACAGCGATGCCGCCGATCAGGCTGGCGCGGCCCTTCTTGATCTCGCCCTGAAGCGGCGCGGCCATCCGGCTACTCTGCCGCGACGCGGGCTTGGCCAGTGCGGATCTGGCCGGCCTGGATATCATCCACGGAATGGCGGACCTTCTTCATGTTCACCAGCACGTTACCGGCGTCGTAACCGTTAAAGATATGCGCGATCAGGCCGCATTTCAGGTCCGACGTGCCGAAGAACCAATCGGCCACCGGATAGGTCAGGTTGAAATTGCGCTCCATCATGATCGCAGGATTGTGGTGAGCGATGTGATGGCGGCGGATGGAGTTCACCAGCGGAATGTGGCGAACCAGGCTGTCATCCTTCACGTGGCAGCAGAAATGGAACAACTCATAGTTGAGGTACAGCGCGACATTGGTGATCAGCACCAGCCAGCCGGCATCGGGCAGGCCAGCCAGGTTCAGGATCAATGCCGGCGGGATGGAAAGGCAGATGAAGGCGACCAGCGCATAGGGCGGGAAGAACACGATTCGGAAATCGCGCAGGCTGTCGATCGTCGGTTCGGCGTCGGTGAAGAATTGGTGGTGCGCCAGGACGTGGCGCTTGTAGATGCCCATGCCGCCGCGCACCGGGCGGTGCATGATGAATTTGTGGATCCACCACTCGAACACGTTGGAAACGCAGAACGCAACGGGAATCACCAGCCATTCGTACCAGGCGGGATGGCCGATCTGGCGGGCGCAATAGAAGATCGTCGCGAAGCCGATCGCCATGATCAGAACGACATGCAGCTGACCGGAATAGGCGTGAGCGATCTTTGCACGGAAATCGGTGCGGAAGGCCTGCTGGCGCCTGGACATGCGGTCGGTGGTCATTTCACCCTCCCTGCTTGCGAAGGAGCCTAACGGGAAGCGGCATTTTTCTCAACCGATCATGCGATAGACGCCGCGCTCCAGTTCGTCATAGAGGCCGAGCACGGTGGGGTCGGCCCAGGGCAGGATCTGGGTCATGATCGTTCCGCCCACTCCCCGCTTTGGGTCGATCCAGAAATAGGTGTTGCGCAGGCCGCCCCAGCACAGGCTGTCGGCAGAGCGGCCGCCGGGGACATCCCGCGTGTTGATCAAGAAGCTGAGGCCCCATTTCTTGGTCATGCCGGGCCAGAAATCGGCGGTGTTGGACAGGGTGGGGATGGCGGTGTCCATCACCTCGACATTGAGGTCGCCCATATGGTTCTTGCCCATCAGCGCGACGGTTTCCGGCTTCAGCACCTGCACGCCATCCAGCGTTCCCTGGTTCAGCATCATGCGGATGAAGCGGATGTAGTCGCCTGGGGAGCCATACAATCCGCCGCCACCGAGGAAGGTGGCCGGGTCCATTGGCGGGTCATAGGCGGTGGGGGCCAATTTCCCGTCGGGCGCGCGCTGGTGCATGCCGGCGAGGCGGGCGCTGATGTCCGGACGTAGCTGGTAGCCGGTGGAATTCATGCCGAGCGGCTTGCAGACATTTTGCTGCATGTAGGCATCCAGGCTCTGGCCGGTGACCGCTTCCAGGGCCTTGCCGGCCCAGTCGATGTTGACGCCGTAGGCCCAACGCGTGCCGGGGTCGAAGGCAAGCGGCAGGCAGTCTTCCGGCTTGATGAAGGTCTCATGGCGCGGCATCGGCACCTGCTTGGAATAGGCCAGCATATCGGCGTTCCACATGTCGTAGGCAAAGCCGGCGGTGTGGGTCAGTAGGCGGCGCAGGGTGATCGGCGCATTGGCCGGGCGCAGCACCGGCTTGCCGGCGGCATCGAAGCTGTCCAGCACCTTGGCGGTGGCCAGCGCCGGAACAAGCCCGCCGAGATCGTCATCGAGGCCGAGGCGGCCCTGCTCGACAAGCTGCATGCAGCTTGTGGCGGTGATCGCCTTGGTCATCGAGGCGATCCAGAACACCGTGTCCTTCTCCATCGTCGCGCCGCTGCCAAGGGATTTCTCGCCGAACGCACCCTCGTAGATCGTGTCCTTCCCGTTGGTGGCCATGGCCACCACGCCGGGCACCGCGCCGATGTCGGTGGCGCGTTGCAGGGCGGCGTCGATGTCGGCGCGTGCGGTCATATCGTTTCCCTCGTTACTTTCAAATCGCTTGCAACTAGCATTGTTTTTAGAGCGCTTGCAGCGCTTGGTCGATTTCCGCGCCTGTCAGCTGCCAGGCATTGTCCAGTTCGGCCACCACAGCACGCATGAACTTTTCGCTCAATGCCAGGGCGCGGGCGGGATCGTTCAGATGGTCGGCGAGCAAGGCGAGCGCGAGCTGACGCGGGCCGGCGCCCTCATAGGTCCATTCGAAGCCCATCGGGCTGAAGCGCCTGATGTCGAAGCGCGGATCGAGGGCGGCGCCGTCCACGGTGACCACCGCGCCATTCAGGCCCCTGCCCCCTTCATAGATCTTCATGCGGGACCGCCGAACTGGATGACGCTGCGCACCGTCTCGCCGCGCTTCAGGGCGGCGAAGCCGTCGTTGATGTCCTCCAGCCGGATACGGGCGGAGATCATCTCGTCGAGCTTCAACTGGCCGTCGAGATACGCGCGGGCCAGCAGGGGAAAGTCGTGCGAGGGTTTGGCCCCGCCATAAGAGGATCGGATGATGCGCTTTTCCTGCATCAGGCTGCCCCAGCGGAACCGCATTTGTTCCGACACGGCGATCTTTCCGAGCCAGACGATGTTGCCGCCGGGGCGTACGACTTCCGCGGACATGGCGAATCCCTCGGGACGGCCGGCGGCCTCGATGACCACGTCGGCACCGCGGCCCTCGGTCAGGGATTTGGCCAGTTCCCGCACCTCTTCCAGATCGGCGCCGGCGGCATGGGTGGCGCCGACGGCCTGGGCGAGTTGGCGGCGGGCGGGGTTTGGGTCGACTGCGATGATGGTTCCGGCCCCGGCAAGGCGGCAGCCCTGCACGGCCGAAAGGCCGACCGCGCCGCAGCCAATGACCAGGGCAGCCGCGCCCCAGCGCAAATCGGCGATGCGGGTGGCGGCCCCAACGCCTGTCATCACCCCGCAGCCGATCAGGGCGGCGCGGTCGAACGGCATCGCGGCGGGAACCCGGATGGCGCTTTGGGCCGGGACGACGACGTATTCCATGAAACCGCCGAGATACATCAGCTGATGCATCGGACCGGACAAGCCGGGGGCATCGCAGGTCAGGCGGGGTTTGCCGTCGAAATGGAAGCCCTTTGGGCCGTTGGCGAGGAATTGCGTGCAGAGGATCGGTTGGGCGCGGTCGCAATAGAAGCAGGCACCGCAATGCGGGTTCCAGGAGAGCACCACGCGGTCGCCGATCGCGAGGTGAGTAACGCCGGCCCCGAGTTCAGCGATCTCACCGGCGGCCTCATGGCCGAGCACGGCGGGAAGCTGCACGGCCAGGCCGCCCTCGATGGCTTCGAGATCGGTGTGGCAGAGGCTAGCCGCGCGAATTTTCACGAGCACATCGCCGGACTGAATCGGACCGACCTCGACCGACTCGATCGTCATCGGCGCATTCGTTTCGCGCAACACCGCGGCCTTCGCCGTTACCATACTGCCCCCCCTTGGGACCCGTTCGATCCCAAGGGCTATTTCAGCATGAGGACGGCCGGTCAGGAAGCGGTGGCTTCGCGTTCGCGTTGCAGCAGCGCCCTCTTGCGCGGAACACCCCAACGGTAGCCGGTCAGATTGCCGTCACTGCCGACCACGCGGTGGCAGGGTACGGCGAGCGAGACCGGGTTGGTGGCGCAGGAGCGAGCCACCGCCCGGATCGCGCGGGGATTGCCGATCATCTCCGCTAGCTGGGCATAGGTGCGGGTTTCACCAGGGGGGATCCGGCAGAGGGTCTGCCAGACGCGCTGCTGGAAGGCGGTTCCGCGCAGGTCGAGCGGCAGTTCCAGCGCCTCGGCGGGCTCGTCCAGAAAATCCAGCACGGCGCGCACGGTTGCTGCCAGAGCCTGATCGTCGGGAACGATGCGGGCCTTGGGGAAACGCTGCTGCAGGTCACCGAGCAGGGCGTTGTCGGGCTCGGCGAAGCCGATGAAGCACACACCCGAGTCGGTCGCGCCGACCAGTAGGCGGCCGAACGGGCAATCCGCGAAGGCGGTGCGGATGGTTTCCCCCTGCCCGCCCCGGCGCGCCGCGCCCGGGGTCATGCCGAGCAGCTTGCCGGTGTTCTCGTAGACCCGGCTCTCGGATCCGAACCCGGCATCGGCCACGGCGTCGATCACGCGGGCGCCGCCGGCCAATGCCGCGTTCAGGCGGCGGGCGCGCACGCCCTCGGCGTAGCTACGCGGTGTGAGGCCGGTATGGTCGCGGAACAGGCGCAGGAAGTGGAAGCGCGAATAGCCGGACCGCACGGCAAGGGCCACGAGCGAGGGAATGGCTTCCTCGCGTTCAATGAAGGCACAGGCATCCTCCACCACGGCGCGGGCGATGGCAGCGCGTTCGCCCTTCGGGTCGCAGCGCTTGCAGGCGCGGAAACCGTGCTGCTCCGCAGCGTGTGTGTCCGTGAAGAAGCGAACGTTGCGGCGCAGCGGGCGTGGCGAGGGGCAGCCGGGGCGGCAATACACGCCCATGGTGGTGACGGCGTAGATGAAATCGCCTGGCTCGCGGCGGAGCACCTGGTCCCAGAGCGACTCGTCAAACAGTTCGGTCGGGGCGGCGTTCACTTGTATGTCCATCTTGGCCTCGCTGGATACTATGGAGTGGGTGTCCATAGACTGGCCATCGCGCCGTCTGGCCGCCATCCGGCGATTGCTGTTGCTAACGGATATGAATTTCCACGCGGCGGTTCTGCGGCTCGCGCGCGCCCTTGCTGGTGGGGACCAGCGGGTTCGACTCGCCAAATCCCTCGATATGGATCGCTTCCTTGGCGACGCCGTCCTTCACCAGTTCGCCGCCGACGACCTGGGCGCGGCGCAGCGACAGGGCCTTATTGTAGGCTTCCATGCCGGAGCTGTCGGTGTAACCGTTGACCTCGATATGCGTGGTCTGGGTTTTCTGCGAGGCGTTCGCGGCTTCTCGGACGACCTGCCTGGCGCGCTCGGTCAGCACGGATTTGTCCCAGTCGAAGAATACCAGGAAGGACCGCGCCTCGGCCGGGGCGGGAGCCGGGGCTGTTGCGGGGGGAGAGGGCGGCGGTTCGATGCCGAAGGCGTAGCGCACGCCGATCAGCGCCGATTGGTCGATCATCGTGCCGAGTTTCAGGGCGGCGGATACCGGGCCGGTGGATGTGGCGGCGGTTCCGTTCAGTGTTCGGGTGACCGGCATGCTGAACAGGCGGTATTCCGCCGTCAGGGACAGGCCGGGCATGTTGTAGACCGGAAAGGACAGGCCGGCGATTGCCTGCACCGCGAGGCCGGTGGCGGAGTTGTTGCTGTTGAAGCCAAATAATGGACTGGCCGAACTGGCCTGTAGGGAACTGGCGCTATTCCAGGCAGCGCCGATGCCGCCGCCGATATAGGGGTAGATCCAGGGCGAGCGGACATCGAGGTCGTAGAACGCGTTCGCCATCAGGGCATAGGAGTTCAACGATCCGCTAGAGCCGGTGGGAAACGGCGTTCCGTTGAGATGGCCGAGGTTGTTCAGCCGCGCGCTGCCTTCCGCTTCCAGCCGCCAGCCATTGCCGAAGCCGTAGCCGACGCTGCCGAGGCCGATAAAGCCGCCATTGGTACGCAGGCGCAGGCCGTTGGTGCCGAGGGCGGATTGCGGGAACGGCGCCACGCGCACGTCATTGGTCGCATGATAGCCGGCGCCGGTTCCGAGATAGACGCCCTGGAACGGCTGTGCCGCGGCCGGGCGGGACGGCAGCGGCCCGAGCAGACACGGCAAGACGAATGCCCCGACCAGCCATTTCCGCAACCGCATCTGTCGATCTCCTTCTTCCCGGCGTAACCGAACCATCTGCGCCCCCAGGATCGTCATGCCAAGGGGGAGGTCAAAAAGAAAGGGGCGCCTTGCGGCGCCCCGATCCATACTCAATCCAGAAGCCAGCGTCTTACTTGATGATGATTTCGACGCGACGGTTCTGCGGCTCACGCACGTTCGGACCGGTCGGGACCAACGGGTTGGTCTCGCCGAAGCCGGTGATGACGATGTCCTTCTTCGGCACAGAATTGCGGGATTGGATGTTCACAAAATGGTGGTGGTTGGAACTGTGCTTATCGA
>CAINEA010000740.1 GCA_903847525.1 uncultured Acetobacteraceae bacterium
ACCCGGCGTTATGGCGGCACCGGGCTCGGCCTGACGATCACCCGCAGCTTCGCGCGCATGCTCGGCGGCGATGTGACGGTCAGCAGCACAGAAGGGCAGGGCTCGGTTTTTCTGCTGACGCTGCCGATCGAAATCACGCAGGCGGCCCGCCCCGGCGTCGGCGCGGAATTCTATCCGGTCAGCGCTGGAACCCGGCACGACCTCACCGGAATCGCCCATGCCCGTGGAGAACCCGCCGCGCACGCCAGCGTGCTGGTGGTGGACGACGATCCGTCTGCGCGGCGGATCATCACCGAGCACCTGATCCGCGAAGGCTACCGGGTGATCTCCGCCGGTTCCGGTCCGGAAGCGATCGAGATTGCGCGGCGGGAACGCCCGGATGCGATCACGCTGGACATCCTGATGCCGCAGATGGATGGCTGGTCGGTTCTGACCGCGATCAAGGGCGACCCGTCTCTGAGTTCGATACCGGTCATTCTCGTCAGCATGGTCGGCGATCGAAGCATGGGCTTCGAACTCGGCGCCGCGGCCTTCCTGACCAAGCCGGTCGACCGCGGTGAACTGGCCGAGGCGTTACGCGCGCATTGCCACAACCGGTACGCCGGCACCGTGCTGGTGGTGGACGACGACCCGGCGATGCAGCAATTGACCGAACGCACGCTGGACCGCCTCGGCCATCCGGCCGCGCTGGCCGGCAACGGGCAGGAGGCGCTGGACTGGCTCGCGGTCAATCCGCCACCGGTGGTCATTCTGCTCGACCTGATCATGCCGGAGATGGACGGCTTCGAGTTCCTGGAAAACCTGCGCCGGCTGCCGGACGGTGCGGCCAGTCCCGTGATCGTCGTGAGCTCGAAGGAACTGACCCAGGAAGAGCGCCAGCAACTCGCGGCGATCACCCGCCAGATCATCACCAAGGGCCAGAGCGCCTCCATGGAACTCAGCGAGGCCGTCCGCGCCGTGATTGCGCATGGCGCAGCCAATTTGCCGGCAGGCTAGGAGCGAGACATGGCAGCGATCCTGCTTGTTGAAGATAACGAGATGAACCGCGATATGCTCTCCCGCCGTCTGACCCGAGCCGGGCATGTCGTGATCATTGCGACGGACGGCCAGGAGGGGATCGACCGGGCCGCCGCGGATGCGCCCGACCTGATCCTGATGGATATGAGCCTGCCGGTGATCGACGGCTGGGAAGCCACCCGTCGCCTGCGCGCCAATCCGGCGACGGCAAAGATCCCCGTGATCGCCCTGACTGCCCATGCGATGTCCGGCGATCGGGAGAAAGCCATCGCGGCCGGATGTAACGACTACGACACCAAGCCGGTCGATATGCCCCGGCTGCTCGGCAAGATCGCGGAGTTGTTGGCCGTCTAACTCCGTGACGTGTCGGCAGGTACCGATCGCGCCACTGCGCTACAGGACGCGAACCGCCAGGACGGTAACGTCGTCCGCCTGGTCGGTCCCGGCGCTGAAGGTCATCACCTGGGTCACCAGATGGCCGATCAGCGCTTCCGCGGAGGCGTCCTTTTGTGTGTTGAGGTCATCGAGAACGCGCTCCAGGGTGTAGAACGCCCCCTCCGGGTTCATCATTTCCGGCAGGCCGTCGGTGATCACCACGATGCCTTCGCCACGGTTCAGGTGCAGGGTGGAATTGCCGTGAACCGCCTCTTCCATCACGCCGAGCGGCATGCCGGGCCGGGACTCGACCTCATAGGCATTGCCGTCGGCCGGCAGCAAATAAGGGCGGACATGGCCGGCATTGGAATAGGCGACGGCGCCGGTGTGCAGGTCGAGGAAACCGACGAACAGGGTGATGAACATGCAGAGCGGATTGTTCTTGCACAACTCCTCGTTCACCACCGCCAGCAGATCGGACGGCGTGGGCGGCGCACCCGTCGAGGCGACGATCTGCAACGTGATGGCACGCAGCAGGCTGCGGGCGCGGGCCATGAACAGGGCGGCCGGCATCCCCTTGCCCGACACGTCGCCGACAGCGAAGCACAGCGTATCGGGGCCGGCCTCGAAGCAGTCGTACAGATCGCCGCCGACCTCCCGCGCGGGATGCATCGCACCATGCGTTTCCACGATCAGGACATTGCCGTCGCGCCTGCGTTCGTACCGGGGGAACTCGGTCGGCACCATGCTGAGCTGCTGATTCCTGGCATCCGCCATCTCCGATTCCAGCCGGACCAGTTGCCGGCGGAGCTCGGCGCGCAGCGCCCGCTTTTCCAGGACCGAACCCAGCCGGGCACGCAGCAAAACCGGGTTGAACGGCTTCGGCAGGTAGTCCTCGGCACCCAGTTCGAGGCAGCGCACCACGGTGTCGATTTCGGTGGATGCCGAGATCATGATGACCGGCGTCTGCTCCAGCCGGCCCTGGTCGCGCAAGGCTTCCAGGACCTCGATCCCGTTCATCCGCGGCATCATCACGTCCAGCAGCACGGCGTCGAAGCTGGACGCCTCGATGGTCGCCATGGCTTCGATACCATCCTCGGCAAAGGCAACATTGGCGTAGCCGAGGCGCTTAAGCCGGCGGGCGAGAACATCGCGGTTATCGGCGTTGTCATCGACGATCAGCAGTCTGGCATCATGCAGAGACACAGGCGGGGGAGTCCTTCAGGCGGTTCGGGCAAGCTTCCGGGGAGCGGCCGGATCCATACCCCAAGAGTGGGATCGTGCGCCAACACCTGTTGATTTGCCAAAGGGTCGTGTAGACAGGCGCGCTGAACCTAGAATTTTCAGGTCCAGGATCGTGAATGAGCGGCCGGAGATACACCAATGGGCTGCCGGCTCGGCCAGAAAAAGGGGAGTTTGTCGATGGAAATGTCGGTAGAGCAGCTGGATGGCGGCGTCGTGAAGGCCGTCCTCAACGGACGCCTGGACATTGCCGGCGCGGCCGATATCGACATGCGCTTCAGTGTGCTCGCGGGTGCCAATCGGGCCGTGATCGTGGACATGGCCGGCGTACCGTTCCTCGCCTCCATCGGTATCCGCACCCTGTTGATCGGAGCCAAGTCCATCCAGCGCCGCGGCGGCAAGATGGTGCTGCTGCGCCCGACCGCCGAGGTCGAGAAGGTGCTGTGGGTGTCCGGCGTCGCCGATCTGATGCCGATCTTCCAGGACGACGCCAGTGCGCTGGCGGCTGTCGCCGCCTGAGCGGTGGATCACGGGCAGATATAGCCTGCCCCGCCCGGTGCCTTGAAGCAGCCGACCGATTCCGGGAATACCATCTTCGGCAGCCACAGGATCACGTTCGGAAAGAAGATCGCAAAAGCGATGGCGCCGAAGAAAATGATATAGATCGGCAACGATGCCTTCAGCGCCGCGGAGAACTTCACGCCGATGAACTTGGATGCCATCAGCAGCGACAATCCATAAGGCGGGGTGATCAGGCCGAACGCCAGGGTGACAATCAGCACCACGCCCATGTGCACACCGTTGATGTTCCCCGCCTCGGTCAATACGTTCACCACCGGCATGAAGATGATGATCGCCGGGATCGGTTCGATGAAATCCCCGACGATCACGAACACCGCAACCAGGCTGAACATGATCAAATGCGGATCGGTGCCGGCGAAGTCGCCGATCCAACCGGCCACCACGATTGGTCCGCGCAGATAGGCCAGCAGCCATCCGAAGGCCGAGGCGGCGCCGATGGTGATCATCGGCAGCGAGTAGATCAGCCCGGCATGCACGAAATCCCGCGGCACCAGTTTCAGGTGGCCGGGATTGAGGATCGGGATGACGATCACCAGGATATAGACGATCGCGATCACGCCCGCCTCGGTCGGCGTGAACCAGCCCGACAGGATGCCGCCCAGCAGGATGATCGGAATGAACAGCGGCAGCGCCGCGGCGCGGGTGGCCGAACTCAATTGGCCGAAGGTGGCGCGCGGGCGGCGCATGCCAGCCGGGCCGAAGAAATAGCAATAGATCATCAGCCCGATGCCGACGATAAAACCCGGAACGATGCCGCCGAGGAAAAGCCCGGCGATCGAAACATTGCCGATGGCGCCATACACAACCGCCATGATGCTGGGCGGCACCAGCGCGGCGATGGTGGAGGCGGCGGCGATCAGGGCAGCGACGAATTCCGGCCGGTAGCCTTCCCGCGCCATCGGCTGCGCCATGGTCCGGCTCAGCACCGCCACATCCGCCGAGGACGAGCCGGACATGCCGGAGAAGAACATCGAGAATACCGTGGTAACCTGCGCCAGCCCGCCGCGGATATGCCCGACCAGGGCCTGCGACAATTCGGCGATACGGATCACCACGTTGGCGGATGTCATCAGCTCTCCCACCAGCAGGAAGAACGGGATGGCCATCAACGCCTCGGAATCGATCCCATTGAAAAGCTGGCCGATCATCGATTCGTAGCTGATCGGCGTCATCGCCGTGCCTACCAGCACACCCGCCATCAGCGCGAAGGCCACGGGCACGCCGAGATACCCGAGCGTTAGGAACATGACGGTCATGATCGAAAGGATCACGCTGTTGGGCAGCATCGATAAGATCCCTCAGACCATTGTGTGCGCGTCGGCACGCTTGTCGTGTTCGAAGCCGTTGCGCAGGCCGTTGACGATCTGCTCCAGGCTGAACAGCGCCACCAGGAACCCCGACAAGGGAATGGCGGCATAGAGCGACGCGATCGGCGTCATCGAGGGCATGCGGAAGCTGCCGAAGCCGGACAGGAAATTCTGCCAGCCGAACACCACCATCCCCAGCCCGACCCCCAGCACCACCAGCCGGTTGAACACCTCGAAGAACACCCGCGTGCGCCCGCTCATCGCCTCGGTCATCGCCGTCAGGTACAAATGATCGTTACGCCTTGTGGCCACCGCGGTGCCGACGAAGATGCCGTAGGTGAAGAAGGTGGAGGTCACCTCCTGCAGCCACAGCCAGGGGCGGCCGATCTCGCGGGTGAACACGTCCAGAAACACCGACGTGGAAAAGCCGACCAGGCACACCCCGCACAGGATCATCAGCAGCCATTCCAGCCCGTCCAGCGCCGGCCATTTCAAGTGCCGGTCGCCCGGCTGCACGATTGGCTGAACGATCGGTTGCGGCTCGCTCATGCCGGGCGGTTTCCGGGGCGTGCGTGATCAGGCCTGGATCGCACGGCACTGTCCCAGGATCTTGGTGGCATAGGGGCCCAGTTCCGCGACCAGCTTGTCCTGGATGGGCTCGGCGATCTTGATGAAGCCGGATTTGTCCACGTCGGTGACGAACTTCACCCCGAGCTTTTGTAGCTTCGTCAAAGCCTCTGCCTCCTGCGCGATCGCCCTGGTCGGTTCCTTCTGCGCCACCTCGTTGGCCGCTTCCTGCATCCAGCCGCGCTGCTCCTCGCTCAGGCTGCTCCACAGCTTGCCGCTGATCCACATCAGGCTGTTATTGGCCTCGTGCTGGGTCAGCGACATGACCGGGGCGACCTCATAATGCTTGTTAAGCTGGTAGATCGCGATGCCGTTCTCGGCCATGTCGATCACCCCGGTCTGCAGAGACGTGTAGACGCTGCCGAACGGCATATGCACGGTCTGCGCGCCATAGGCGGGAAACAGCGTGTCCTCGGTGGCGGTCGCCTGCACCCGGATCTTCAGGCCCTTGATGTCGGCGACGTTGTGCACCTCTTTCTTGCCGTACAGGTTCCGAAAGCCGAGCGTAAACAAGGTCAGCACATGGGCGCCATCCACGGTGCTGGCGAACATCTCGCGTACCATGCTCACGACTGCCGGATCGGCCACGGTCTTGGTCAGATGCGCGTCGGAACCGAAGATGTAATGGATCGAGAACACGCCGGACTGTGGCGATACCGTGGCCGCATTGGCGGTGGAGGAGAAGATCAGGTCGATATCGCCGGTGCGGATTTTTTGCAGCATCTGCGGCTCCTGGCCGAGCTGCCCGGCGGGGACCTGGTCCACCTGAAAGGCGCCCTTGCTCAGCTGCTCCAGCCGGGCAGAGAAGATATCGCCGGCGATGCCGTAGCCGGTCGTATGCGGCTGGTCGTACCCGAGACTCAAACGGCGCACATCCGCGGCCCGAGCACGGCCGACGCCGATCAGCGCCGGCGTTGCCAGAACCAGGCCCGAGGCCACAAGCTTCCGCCGTGAAATGGTCATCGTCCGCTCTCCCTTTATCCGCAATCGCCTTTGTGAATTCAGGCGCTGATGTTTCTTATCTGGCGCGAAGCTAACCGTCTCCATCCTCCAAGTCCATGCGCCGTTTGCGGCTAATGACCTGCCATTGCTCATTTATGTCGCCCGGTCGATCCTGCGGCGCAGATAGCAACAAGAACCGGAGCAGGAAAGCGTCATGACAAAACAGACCTGGGTGGGCGTGTCGATGGATGCGCGCGGCGTCGCCACGGTAACGATCGACAATGCGGCCAAGCTGAATGCGCTGGGCCGTCCGGTGGCCGCGGCTCTGGTCGCGGCGATCGAGACGCTGGGGCGAGACGAGCGGCTGCGCGTGGTCATCCTGCGCGGCGCGGGTGAACGCGCGTTCATCGGCGGGGCCGATGTCCGGGACCTCGCCGGACTGAACGCCGACAACGCCGCCGCCTTCATCACCGGCGTACACAAGGCCTGCGACAGCCTGCGCCGCTGCCCGGTGCCGGTGATCGCGCGCATCCAGGGATATACCATCGGCGCCGGGCTCGAAGTGGCGGCTGCCTGCGACATTCGCGTGGCCAGCGACGATTCGGTCTTCGGCATGCCGGAAGTGAAGCTCGGCATCCCCTCGGTGGTGGAGGCCGCCCTGCTGCCGCAGCTGATCGGCTGGGGCCGCACCCGCCAATTGGTCCTGACCGGCGAGAACATCTCCGCCGCCAAGGCCGAGGCCTGGGGCCTGATCGAGGAACTGGTGGCGCCGGCCGAACTGGATGCCACGGTGGAGCGGCTGGCGGCCTCGATCGTCGCGGCCGGGCCGCAGGCGGTACGGCTTCAGAAGGAACTGGTTTCCGGCTGGGAAGAGCGCACCGCAAGCGAGGCGGTGAAGCTGGGAATCGAGATCTTCGCCAAATCCTTCCGAACCGACGAGCCGCAGCGGATGATCGGCCATGCCCTGGAGCAGATGCGCAACCGGAAGAAATGAACAGGGCAGGGACCGGCTACTTGACCCACATCAAGATGCACATCGCCCTTGCAGTGGAAGATGAAAAAGGGACAAGAATATCCTTCGTCCCTGATCTGACAGGAGAATGCCATCATGGCGGAAACATCGGTCCCCCCGTTGTCGGTTGCCGGTCTGTTTGCGGAACGCGATGCGCGGCGCCGGCGTGAGCAGGAAGCAGAAGAGCAGCTGAAGCGCCGGCAACTGGAAGAACTTGCCGAGTTCAAGAAGCGCCTCGATACGTTCCAGTTGACCGATGAGCGTGTCCAGATCGTCCTCGACCGCGTCAAGCGTGCCTTCGAGCGCGGTGAAACCGAGTTGTTGCTGACATCCTTCCCCAGTGATTTCTGCACCGACAGCGGGCGAGCCATCATCAACGCCGACGCGCCGCCGATCAACAAGCCGGACAGGAACGCACCTGCCGCGGAATCTATCGAACCGGCCTGGCTGGCGACCCTGCCGGCGGGAGCCCGGCAGGTCTATGGTTATTGGAAGAACAACCTGGAGTCGGGTGGTTTCAAGTTTTCCGCCCGCATCGTGAGTTACGTGGACGGCAAGCCCGGCGATGTCGGGCTGTTCTTTTCCTGGCCAAAGAGCACGATGGACTTACATGCTTAGACCGCCAACGATTTCCGCGTGGACCGTGCTGGCCGTCGATCGCTGTTAGGGAGCCGCCAATCATGAAAAAGTCGAACAAGCCTGTGAAAGAAGTAGAAGGGACCGGGGATCACGACGGTCACGACTCCCTGACGGCGGAAGGCAAGCTCAAATCGAAAATCTACGAAAAGGAGCTGCGCAGGCTGCACGTGGAGTTGGTCAAACTGCAGGAATGGGCGGTCCATACCGGCGCCAAAATCTGCGTGATTTTCGAGGGGCGGGACGGCGCGGGCAAGGGCGGCGTGATCAAGGCGATCACCGAGCGGGTCAGCCCGCGGGTGTTCCGCGTGGCGGCCCTACCGGCGCCGACCGAGCGCGAGAAATCCCAGATGTATATCCAACGCTATGTCCCGCATCTGCCCGCTGGCGGGGAGATCGTGATCTTCGACCGCAGTTGGTACAATCGTGCTGGCGTCGAGCGGGTCATGGGGTTCTGTACCGATGAGCAGGCCAAGCGCTTCTTGGACACAGTTCCGGGGATGGAGAAGTCCATCGTGGAGTCCGGCATCATCCTGCTGAAATACTGGCTGGAGGTGAGCGAGGAAGAACAGACCAAGCGGCTGGCGTCGCGCATCGACGACGGCCGGAAGGTCTGGAAACTGTCGCCGATGGATCTGAAATCCTACAGCCGCTGGTACGATTATTCCCGGGCCCGCGACGAGATGTTCCTGGCCAGCGATACGTCCTGGGCGCCCTGGTACGTCGCGCATTCCGACGACAAGAAACAGGCGCGGCTGAACATCATTACGCATCTTCTCAGCCACATTCCCTACGAGAAGGTGCCGCGGGAAAAGGTGAAGCTGCCAAAGCGGCAGAAGCCGCACGGCTATACGGATCCGGATTATGCCTACCGGATGGTGCCGACACTGAAATGGTCCGCAGACTGACATCCGGCCAAAGGCCATGCCGCCAAGTATTTGAGGACAATCGACCATGCACCCTACCCGACGTTCCCTGCTCGCTGGGCTGACCGGGGTGACCGCTGCGGCCATTATGCTGCCGGGCACCGCTCGGGCCGCTTCCGCCAGCAAGCTCAACCGCCAGGCCGACCAGGCGCTTCGTGCTCTCTACGCGGCCCAGCCCAAGGCGCATAAACTTGGCAAGGCTGCCAGGGTGATCCTGGTATTTCCCGATATCGTCAAAGCCGGTTTCATGATCGGCGCCCAGACAGGCGATGGCGTGCTCATCAAGGGCGGCAGGCCGGTGGCCTATTATAACATCTCGGCTGCCTCCTACGGCTTGCAGGCGGGGGTGAAAACCTTCAGCTACGCGCTGTTCTTCATGAATGAAGTCGCGCTAAAATATCTGAACGACAGCGACGGCTGGACCGTGGGTACCGGCCCCAGCATCGTCGTGCTCGACCAGGGCAAGGCCGCCAGTCTGACAAGCCAGACGCTAACCCAGGATGTCGTCGCGATCCCGTTCGGCCAACGCGGGCTGATGGCGGGGCTGGGGATCGAGGGTTCAAAGATCACGATCATCCATCCGGACCGTTGATCTATCCGCACGGTTCATGAGCAGCGCCGTTACCGCATGAAGCTCGAACGCCATTTACCGCTTTGGCTGATCCCGGCCGTGTATACCGTCGTAAGCGTCATCGTCGCCTATGTGCTGCCTCGGCTGGAAGTCGCGTATTTTCCCGGTGTTTCGCATCCCATGTCGGTCGGATCGGCGACGGCGTTCTTTTCTTCGGTCAGTTCGGGAATGATGGCGCTGACCGGTATCGTGTTCGCCATCGCCTTCGTAACCGTGCAGTTCAGCGCGGTGGCCTACTCGCCGCGCCTCGTCGCGATGTTCGCCGACGACCCGGTCCTGTACCATACGATGGGTATCTTCTTCGCCACCTTTACCTATTCACTGGTGGCGTTGATCTGGACCGATCGGGGCGGGTCAGGCGTTGTCCCCTACATTTCGACCTTGCTCGTGACGCTGCTTTTGATCATCAGCATGTTGGCCTTCGCGAGACTGATCCAGAGCCTCAACAACCTGCAGATCCAGAACGTGCTGCAAAGGGTCGGGGCGGAGGGAAGGGCGGTGATCCACACCATGTTTCCTGTCCACGACAACGCCTCCATCGTGGCAGCGGGCAAGCCCGCCAGCGCCGAACGGGCGCTCGGGCCGGCGGTACAGACCCTGGTTTATGCAGGCCGGCCAAAGGCGATCGCCAGATTCGAAATCGCCCGGTTCGTTCAATTGGCGCAGTCCGTCGGCGGCGTGGTGGTGATCGATTGCGCTGTCGGCGATACGCTGCTGGACGGGACGGTTTTGTTGCATGTGCATGGAACCACGACCCGGCTGCCAGAATCCGCCTTGCTGGGCGCCGTCCACCTGTCTGACGGGCGCACCTATGAGCAGGACCCGAAATACGCGCTGCGGCTGCTGGTGGACATCGCCATCCGGGCCCTGTCGCCGGCGGTGAACGATCCGACGACGGCGGTTCAGGCGCTTGACCAGATCGAGGATCTGTTGCGCCGGCTCGGGCAAGCCAGGCTGGATATCGGTCATGTCGACGACCAGGCCGGCAAACTTCGCCTGGTCGTGCCGATGCCGACCTGGGATGATTATCTGGCGCTGTCCTTCGACGAAATCCGCCAGTTCGGCGCCACCTCGGTTCAGGTCGCACGCCGCCTGCGCGCAGCCCTGACGGGGTTGATCGACATCGTTCCCCTTGAGGACCGCCGCGAAGCGGTCCGGCATTATCTGGACCATCTGAATGCGGCCGTTCGGCGTTCGGAGTTCGATGACCAGGACCGGATCGTGGCATCGCAGGAAGACCGCCAGGGGATAGGGCTCTCGCGCACGCCCGTCGAGCCGGAGGCTTAGCCGAAGCGCATCACTCCGGCGCTATCGGCGGCGTCAGGGCGTTCAGCGGATGGCGGCACTTGTGCTGGCGCGGCGGGCAGCCGCGACCATGACAGCGACAGCGCAGGATGCCAGCCGCGTCGGCAGGCTGTCGGCCCGGCTGGTCAGGATGATCGGCACCCGCGCGCCCAGCACGATGCCCGCGGCATCGGCGCCGGCGAGAAAGGACAGGCTCTTCGCCAGCATGTTGCCGGCCTCCAGATCGGGCACGACCAGCACATTGGCCCGGCCGGCCACAGGCGAGACGATGTGCTTTATCGCGGCCGCCTCGGGGCTGATCGCATTGTCCAGCGCCAGCGGACCGTCCAGCACGGCGCCGGTGATCTGGCCGCGATCGGCCATTTTGCACAGGGCCGCGGCCTCGATCGTGGACAGCACCTTCGGATTGACGGTCTCCATCGCGCTCAGGATCGCCACCCGCACTTCTTGCGTGCCCATCGCATGCGCAAGGTCGATCGCGTTCTGCACGATATCGATCTTGTCCTCCAGCGTGGGAGCGATATTCACCGCCGCATCGGTAATGATCAGGGCATCGGGATGTCCCGGCACGTCCATGATGAAACAATGGCTGATGCGGCGTGCGGTGCGGATGCCGGTCTCGCGGGCAACCACCGCGGCCATCAGTTCGTCGGTGTGCAGGCTGCCTTTCATCAGGGCTTCCGCCCGGCCGCAACGAACCAGTTCCACCGCCTTGGCCGCAGAGTCATGGCTGTGCGCAGACTCCACGATCTCCATCCCGCTGATGTCGAACCCGGCCTCCTCCGCCACATCGCGGATGCGCGCGGGCGGGCCGGCCAGGATCGGAACGATCAGCCCGAGTTTCGCCGCCTCGATGGCGCTTTCCAACGACACGGTATCGCAGGGATGGGCGATGGCCGTGGTAACCGGTGGGTGGCGCTTGGCCGCCTGTATCAGCAGGTCGTATTTCTCGTGCGGCCGATCCGCACGCCGGGTGATATCAGGCATGGAGTGTCTTGCCCTTTGCGCGTGTGCCGTTCTTCGGCGCGACCTGTTCGGGTGCGGGTTCCCGCGCGCCAAACAAAGCCTCGATCTCCACCATGCGCCGGCGGCTTTCCTCCGGCAGTGCGCCGGCCGCGTTCACGACACGGCGAAGCGCGTCCAACGCAATCTTCCGGTCCGCCTCGCTCCGTGGCAGCAGGTCCGGGATCGCCGCAACCGCGCGCCTGGCGTCCATCTGCAGCAGAAGGAACTGCTGCTTCAGGATTTCCTTGATCTCTCGCAGCGGCAGCCGCGTGTCCACCGGTTGGGCGGCACGGACGGCCTTCAGCATCGCAAAGCTGCGCTCGTCCGCGCTGCGGTCGGGCAGGCGGACATAGATCAGCGCCCGCAGCAGGGCATGCACGAGCCCACCGGTCTCGAATTCGGTCGCCAGGTCGGAACGGTGCTTGGCGGCCATTGCTTCCCGGGCAAGGTCGCGTTCGATATGCGGCCGTTGCGCGCTGTCCGTGCCACCGAGCCCGACCATCGCCTGCAGCAATGGAGACCCATAGATGTTCAGGAACATCGCCTCGGTCATCATGTCCCGCGTGTTGCCGTAGGCTTCCAGCCCCATCGTGATCCAAGCGGACATGGATTTTTCGATGCCGAGCCATGGATTGTCCGGCGCTACCGGACACCGCTGGGCACGGGCCGCCTCCGCCATGGCCTTCACCGGCTGCATCAGTGGATTCTTGTCGGAGTACATGGCGAAGCGAAGCCGGTTCGCATGCGTCTGGCGCAAAGCCTGCGCGACCGGTTCCGTGCCGATTGCCCGCACCGCAGGCGCGGCCACGGTCTGGTACAGCCCCTTGTTGACCTCCGAAACCCGGGCGGCTGTGGCGAAGCGCAGATCGTCCGCCGCGTCGTTGGCGCCCAGTGCGCGGATATCATCCAGGGTCCTGGCTTCCAGCCGGAACAGGTAGCGGCCCTGGATCAGCTCCGGATTCTCGGTGTCCTCGGCCACTTCCGTGATGACCGCCTCATACAGACCCGGCGGCATCAGGTCGATCATGTCCATGCATGTGGCGAACTCCTCATGCTCCTTGGTGGCGACCTTGCCGGAGACGAAGATGCCGAGATGGCCGATCGACTGGTGCAGGTTATAGACGATCGTCTGGCCGTTCTCGACGATCTCCCGTTCATGGTCGTACAGGTCGGTGACCCAGCCAAGCGCCTGCTGCGGCGGGGTGATGTTGTCGCCCCACGAGCAGAACACCACGATCGGGGAGCGGATGTTGCGCAGATCGACGCGTACTCCGTCCGACGTGCGGATCTCGCCGGCGGCAAGCTTGTTGCCGACGAACAGGTTATCGGCGATCCACTGCATTTCCTCGGCGTTCAGCAGCACCGGGCTGCCCCACCACGTCTCGAATTCGAGGAACCGAGCGGCTTCGGTGTCGACCTTCGAATAGACGTTGTAGGCCTTTTCCCAATAGGTGTTGGCCGGGTTCATCGATTCGAAATTCGAGACCAGGCTGGCCCCGTCGAAGATGCCGTGTCCGAGATCGCCGGCCAGGGCCGTCATCCAGGTGCCCCCGAGCACGCCGCCCAGATAGCGCAGCGGGTTCTTGCCCCGCACCCCCGCCCAATAGGAAAGCGGTGATCCCGCCAGCACGATTGGGCCGGTCAGTTCCGGGCAGATGGCCGCCATCATCATGATCTGCCAGCCGGCCTGGCAGTGGGCGACGATCACCGGCTTGCCCTCGGCCTGCGGATGGCGCGCGGCGACTTCCTCGATGAATTTGGCCTCGGCGCGGCATACATCCTCGATGGTCTGTCCCGGCACCGGTTCGGGCAGAAATCCGACGAAATAGCAGGGATGGCCGGCGGCGAGCGCCACGCCGATCTCACTCTCTTTCTTCATGCCGCCGATGCCCGGCCCATGGCCGGCACGGGGGTCGACAACGACGAAAGGCGGCTTGGCAGGATCGGTCTGCACGCTCTCGGGCGGCAGGATGCGCACCAGAAGGTAGTTCACCGGGTGCGGCAGCTTGCGGCCGTCCATCACCAGTTCGGCGGCATAGTCCAGCACGTTGGGCGCCTTGCTGGCGTTGTGTTCGTAATAGGTGTTCCCGCGTTCGCGCAGCACGTCCAGAAACAACGCCGAACGCTGGCAGGCGTCGAGCCAGTATTGCTGCATGGGGCCAAATCCGGTCCAAGCCGACATAGGGTTGTTCTCGCTGTTATGGGTTCATTGTGCTGGCGCCACCCGGAGTGAAGCCGGGATCGCAGCGGACCGGGGAACGGACGGCAAAGACCAGTGATAGACTTTTGGCGCATTGACCCAGGTCAACACGGCCTGACGGCGACGCGATTTCCCTAGCAGGGACGGGCTCATCGTGCAACGTTTTTCCAGGATTGTTTGAAACTATTTATCGTGAAGTCACTCGCGCTGACGTGCACTTGCCTGGGCGTGTAAAGATTTGCGGCAATTTTCGTCAATATCGTCGGACTCCAAGACAGTTGCTGTCACGGAATCTTCATGCGAATTTGAGAGTGCTTTTGGCGGTCCTTGCCGTGCGGCGGATGTGTCGGGTCGGGTGATCCATGAGACGGCGCTGGCCGGTCGCCAGGCGTGAACAGACCAGAATTTCCCCGGGGAGGAGGCGCTTATGACGCGAGCCATTGTTCTGCGTGAATTCGGTGGGCCGCCGGCCCTGCGGATCGAGACGATCGATGTCGGCGATCCCGGCCCGGGCGAACTCCGTATCCGGCAGACCGCGGTGGGGGTGAATTTCCACGATGTCTATGTGCGCTCCGGCCTTTACCGCACGCTTGCGTTGCCGGGCATTCCTGGCATCGAGGCCGCGGGGGTCATCGAGGCCATCGGTCCCGGCGTGGCCGGCTTCGCTGTCGGCGACCGCATCGCCTACGCCACCGGGCGCTACGGCGCCTACGCCTCCGACCGGATCCTGCCGGCGGAACTGGCCATCCGCCTGCCGCCTGAAATCGACGACCAGACCGCGGCCACGGTGCTGCTGAAAGGCCTGACGGCCGAAATGCTGGTGCGCCAGGTGCACGTCATCAAGCCGGGCGACATCGTGCTGGTGCATGCCGCCGCCGGCGGGGTTGGCCGCCTGCTCTGCCAATGGGCGAACCATCTGGGCGCGACCGTCATCGGCACGGCCGGCAGCGAGGCCAGGGCCGCGCTGGCGCGTCGGATGGGATGCGAACACACGATCCTCTACCGGGAGGAAAACTTCGTCGACCGCGTGCGGGACATCACCGGGGGCCGGGGCGTGGATGTCGCCTATGATTCGGTTGGCAAGGATACGTTCCTCGGCTCCCTGGGATGCCTCTCCATTCGCGGCCACCTGGTCAATTTCGGACAATCCTCCGGCAGCGTCGAGCCGTTCGAGGTCTCCAGGCTCGCGGCCCGGTCCAACAGCGTCACCCGCCCGATCGTGTTTCACTATTTCGCGCAGCGGGCAGCGCTGGAGAGCATGACCGCCGCCCTGTTCGACGCCATGGCCCGGGGCGTGCTGAGCGTGGAGCCCGGCACGAGCTATCCGCTGGCCGAGGCCGCGGCAGCGCATGAAGCGTTGGAAACCCGACAGGCGCCGGGCCCGCTCTTGCTCATCCCGTAGGCGGGATCGAAAACCGGCAGGCGATTGCGCTAGAAACGCTCGTCCCCAACGTGCCGCACAGGGTCGGGGAAGTCACGATACAGCGCGAACACGGCGTTGCGCACCAACGAGTTCACGCCGAAATGAAACCCCTCGGCAGGCTCCGTGCGGCTGGCGGCGCGTTGAAACGCGTCCTCCAGCTGTGCGAGGTTTCGAACCTCGATCATGACGTGAAACTCGCCCATGCCGGGCGGCGATAGGCCGAGCTTGCGGCGGGTCAGCCGCCAGCCCTCGATCAGGCCGTCCTGGCGCAGATGTCCCAGCCACGCATCGAGCTTGCGGCAAAAATCGAGGTCGCTGACACCCGCCTGCAGGTCGCACCAAATATGATACAGATCCATCGCCGATGTCAGTAGACCTGAAACAACCTTTGGATTTCCAGAGGGTCCGACGTGCGGGTCAGTGCCAGGGCCAGCAGCAGCCGGGCCTTTTGCGGCAGTAGATTGTCGGCGACCAGGAAGCCGAATTCCCGCAGCCGCGTGCCGGGAAACACCCGGCCGCTGCCGGCACGGGTGCTCTGCACCACGATGATGCCGGCCGCGACCGCCTCGCGCAGCGCCTCGGTTTCCGCCGGCGTGCCCATCCCCGGTGCGAAGCCGGCCGACACGATCCCGCGCGCGCCGGCGGCCATGAAGGCGCGGATCGCCGTGCCGTCCGCATCGGTGTGCGACAGCGCAATGTCGACCCGGGGCAGGGCGGCCAGGCCGGCGATATCGAATTCGGTATCCGGCGCATGCCGGCGCAGCGGATGGCGGTAATAGGCCACGACATCGGTATCCACATGCCCGAGCGCGCCGAAATCGGCGGAACGGAAGGTCTGCATCCGTGCCGTCGAGGTCTTGGTCACATCGCGGGCCGGATGGATCTCGTCGTTCAGCACCACCAGCACACCCAGTCCCCGCGAAGCCGGGTCGGCCGCGACACGGATGGCATTGACCAGATTAAGCCCGGCATCGGTGGACAGCGCGCTCGACGGACGCTGCGCCCCGACGATCACGACGGCTATTCGGGTTCGCAATGTCAGGTTCAGGAAATAGGCGGTCTCCTCCAGTGTCGCAGTGCCGTGGCCGATCACGATGCCGGCAAGATCCGGGTGTTCCCGTTCCAGACGGAGGCAGATGTCACATAGGTTTTTCCAGTCCGTAAATCCGATTTGCGGACTGGGTATGTTGCGGTACGGCACGGCCAACACGTCGGCGACCGCGGAGGTCTCGGGGAACCGGGCAAGAATGGCGTCCGCCTGCATCACGTTGCCCGCGGCGCCGTAATCCTGGATGTCCAGCGGACCTATGCCGATCGAGGCGATCGTGCCGCCGGTGCCGATGAAAGCGACTTTCGGAAGGGTCATTGTTTCAACACCGGTGGAAGGAGTGTATGGAAATCGGTATCACGCTGGTAGGCATCCGCTGCCTTCAGGATACGCCCCTCGGCAAACGGCCGCCCGGCGAGTTGAAAGCCGATCGGCAATCCGTTCGGGTCGAAGCCGCAGGGAATGCTGACCGCGGGCAGGCCGAGATAATTGAACGGGCGGCAATTGATCGATACCGCCAGAAACTTCTTTTCCGTGCCCGGCGGGCCGTGGTCGATATCGGTTTCCGCCAGCGTGGGCAGAACGGTGGGGATCGTCGGTGTCGCGATCAAATCCACCTTGGCGAACACCTCGGCGCAGAACGCCTTCAGGATCGGTCCACGCTGCGCCAGCGTTTCCACATAATACGCGGCCGGAATGGCGAAGCCCGGATACATCCGCCCGGCGAGGAACGGCGCGTAGTCACCAGGGCGTTCGCGCATCCATTCCGAGTGAATCGCCGCTGCCTCCACGCGCGAAACGATCGAGCCATAGGCGCCGATCGCATCCATCAGCGGCAGCGGAATATGGCTGACGATGGCGCCGCGCGCGGCTAACACGGCGCAAGCCTGCTCAATGGCCGCGACGACCGAAGGGGCGGCGCCTTCGAGGAACCAGGTCGTGGCGATGCCGATGCGCAGGCCGCGTATGTCGCCATCCAGCATCGCCTCGTAATCCGGCACGGGTTCGCGCGAACTGGTGGCATCGTTCGGGTCATGCCCGGCAATCACGCCGAGCAGACGGGCGCAGTCGCGCGCCGTGCGGGCCAGCGGCCCGACATTGTCATGCGTGAACGACAGCGGCATGGCGCCATAGCGGCTGACGCGGGTCTGGGTCGGCTTGATCCCCGTGACCCCGCAACAGGCGGCCGGCAGGCGGATGGACCCGCCGGTATCCGAACCGAGCGCGCCATAGGTCATGCGCGCAGCAACCGCGGCGCCGGAACCGGAGGAGGAGCCGCCGGGGATGTAAGGCAGGCCCCAGGGATTATGGCAGTCGCCGAAATGAACATTGTGGCCGGTGGGCGCCTGGGCGAACTCGGCCAGGTTAAGCCCGCCGAAGGCATAGGCCCCGGCCGCATGCAGGCGGGCGATCGCTGTGGACGTATAGGTCGGCACGAAATCGCGCCGGATCTTCGAACCGCAGGTGCAGGGCCGGCCGGCCTGATAATACATGTCCTTGTGCGCCATCGGCACGCCGTGCAGCTTGCCGAGCGGCGCCTTCGCCCTTACTGCCGCATCGGCTGCGGCAGCATCTTTCTCGGCCTGCTCGCGGTCCAGCCAGATGGTCGCATTCACGCCTGGATTGGCAAGATCGATGTTCTTCCAGCAGGCATCGAGCAATTCGCGCGATGTGGCCTGTCCCGAGGCAACGGCGTCGGCCGCTGCCGTCAGCGACAACTCTGCAAGCCCGGTCATGCCCCAGATTCCTTGATTTGGGGCTCCTTGGTCTGCTGCAATGCCAGTTCGAAGGTAGACGGCTCATACTCGAACTGCATCGTGCCGCGCTGCTTCTCGAAGGCGCGGATGGTGCTGACGAGATCCGCGGCCATGCGCCTTCCGGCATCGTTGGGTGCCTGAACCCCGTGCCAGGCGGCAATCATCGCCTCCGTGCGTGCCAGGAAATCGTCCATCGCGGGTCTCCTATTTCATAATGCAGTGCAGCATGGACGCAGCATGGGGCGGATGGAAAGGGGGCATCGGCACGCCCCCTCCCGCTCGGGCGCGGGGTGGGCCATAGTGGGTCTTCAGATACCAAACATCGGGGGTTAGCCGTGCCCGTCAATCAAGCCGCCTATCGAGATGCCATGTCCCGCCTGGGTGCGGCCGTGAACGTGATCACCACCGATGGACCGGGCGGACGCGCCGGTTTCACCGCCTCCGCCGTGTGCAGCGTCACCGACACGCCGCCCACGCTGCTGGTCTGCGCCAATCGTACCAACGATTCCTATCCGCCGTTGAAGGTGAACGGGGTGCTGTGCGTGAATACGCTCACCCCCGCGCAAAAGGACCTGTCCCCGCTGTTCGCGGGAATGACTGATCATACGATGGAAGGCCGCTTCGAGAGCCATACCTGGCACACGCTGCAAACCGGGTCGCCGGTATTGGACGAGGCCGTGGTCGCTTTCGACTGCACCATCACGGACCAGGCGGAAGTCGGCACCCACACGGTGTTTTTCTGCACCGTCGAAGCCATCCGCACCGGAGATTCCCACGAAGGCCTGATCTACTACGGCCGCGGCTACCATCACGTCGCCGCCGAGAAGAAGTGACGCGGATGGTGTTTGCCGGCGGTTGATAGGAAGGAAGGCTGGGGCTCTGCCCCAGACCCCGGAAGGGGACAGTCGTCCCCTTCACCCCTCGGACTGGTTTGTTGGGAAAGGGGCATGCCGAAGCCTGTCAACGGCTACGTCGCTTCTGCCCCTTTCCCAACAAACCAAACGAAATAGGGTCAAGGGAACGAGTTCCCTTGCGGAGTTCGAGGCAAAGCCCCGATCTTACCTTCCTACCGCCAGCCGCCACCACCCATCAGCGGCACATCATCACGGGGATGGTGGCGTGTTCGAGCACGTGGCGGGTCACGCCGCCGAGAATGAGCTGGCGCAGGCGGGAGTGCGAGTAGGCGCCCATCGCAAGCAGGTCACAGCCAAAATCCTTGGCCACGGCCAGCATCCCCGCGCCCACGGAACTGCCGACGTTATGGAAGGTGACGGGTTCGGCATGCACATCGTGCAATGCCAGATACGCGGCCAGGTCCTGCGCCCCGGGGCCGCGGCGCTGGTAGCCTTCGGCGAACAGGATGCGAACCGCCTGGGCCTGTTGCAGCCAGGGCAGCGCGGCCAATACGGCGGCGGCCGATTCGGCGGTGCCGTTCCAGCCCAGGCAGATGCGCGTGCCGATCGTGGTGGGCGGAGTTTGTGGCGCGATCAGCACCGGGCGTCCGCTGTCGAACAGTACCGCGTGCAGCGCGTCGGAGGAGGAGACGTCCTCGCCGGCTTCGGGGTGCGGCACCACGGTCAGGTCGGCAAGGCGGGCCTGCTGGGCGACGAGGTCTTCCTCGCGGCCGGTAACGGAGGCGAAGCTGGCGGTGGCCGTGCCGGCGTTCGGCCGGGCCTCGGCGACGACGACATGCTGGGCGGCGACGAAGCGCTCGAACATGTTGCGCACGGCATTGGCCCGGTCGCCGCTTTCCTTTTCCGTGGCGCTCATCATTTCCTCGATCATCGCGCCCGACAGGCCTTCGCCGGCCAACGGTGCGACGTCGCGGCTGTCGACTCGGACATGCATGGCGGTCACGTGCGCATTCCAGATGCGCGCGGTCATCAAGGCCGTGGTCAGCGCGGATTCGCCGGCGGCGGTCCCGGTCAACGGCAGCAGGATTTTGCGGATGGCCATGGTCAGGCTCCTTCGTTGTCGATCGTGTTGTTGGTCGGCCCTTGGACGTTCAGCGAGGTCAGTCTAGCACATCGCCAGCGTAGACATGACAGCCTTGCGTGCAGCGGCCAGCGCCGTATCGCGATCATGCGCTGGAATCGCGATCCAGTCGCCTGCCCGGGCATTTGGGGAGCGGGCGGTGGCCTCTAGCACGGCCACGGTGGCATCGGACGCGTCGTCGCTGCGCCCGGCGATGCGCGCGGCGAGGATATCGAGCGGGGCTTCGAGCCAAAGCCCGAGGAACGGCACGCCGGCGGCCGTGGCAGCGCCTCGCAATGCTTCGCGGTGGTCCGGGCTTATGAAGGTGGCATCGGCCACCACGGCATGGCCGGCGCGGGCGGCGGTTTCGGCCTGGCGGGTCAGTTCGTTAAATACGCGTTTGCCGGCCGCTGACGCATAGGCTCGGGGCGGCAATTTGGCTTCGGGCATAACGCCGAACAGTCGCTTGCGGATTTCGTCGCTGCGCGGGATCAGGGCACCGGGGGCGGGGCCAAGATCGGGGGCAAGCGCACGTGCCAGGGTAGATTTGCCGGTGCCCTGCAGGCCGCCGATGGCGACGATCAGGGGGACGGCAGGTTGCAGGTAGGCGATGGCCGCGGCGAGATAGGCCTGGGACGGGGCTGTGTGCCCACGAGTGGCTTCCACATGGGCGCGTATAAGGGCGCGGCTCGACAGGAAAAGCGGCAGGCCCTGCAGCAGGCCCACATCGCCCGTGCGGGCGATGTAGCGGTTCAGCACGCGGTTGGCCGCCGGCCGGCCGACGGAATGCTCGAGATCCATCAGTAGGAAGGCGAGATCGTAGCCGAGGTCGATGGTGGCCAGGTCCTCATCGAATTCCAGCGCATCGAATGGCACCGGCTTCCCGTGCCAGAGACACAGATTGCCGAGATGCAAATCGCCATGCGACCGCCGCACAAACCCCTGCCGGGCCCGCTCGACAAGCCACGGCGCCAGATCGTCCAATGCTCGGCCGACGACTTCCACCCACACCGCAACCCGATTGGGCGGCAAACCGGCGTCGACGGCGGCCCGAGCATTCCCGGACGCGACGGATGTCATATTCGGAATCGCATCG
>CAINEA010000741.1 GCA_903847525.1 uncultured Acetobacteraceae bacterium
AGCTGCTGTCGCATTGTCCGCCCGGCGCACGGTTGGTGGATACGGCACCGATGACGCTGGATGGGATCGAAACCGAATTCCTGTCCGCCTTTGCCGCCGGGCTGGATGTGGCCCGGCTGCATTCCGGCGATCTGTCGATCTATAGCGCCGTGGCGGAGCAGATCCGCCGGTTGGAACGCCACGACATCCCGTACACGCTGACACCCGGGGTGCCCGCCTTCGCCGCCGCCGCGGCAGCGCTTGGGCGCGAACTGACAGTGCCGGAAGTGGCGCAGAGCGTGGTGCTGACGCGGGTCTCGGGCCGGGCCTCGCAGATGCCGGCCGGTGAGACCTTGGCCGCGTTCGCCGCCACCGGTGCGACGCTGGCGGTGCACCTCTCGATCCATGCGCTGGAGCGGACGGTGGCGGAACTGATCCCGTTCTATGGTGCCGACTGCCCGGTCGCGATCGTGGAACGGGCGAGCTGGCCGAATGAGCGCATCCTGCGCGGGCGGCTGAAGGATATCGTGGCTATGCACGCGGCCGATCCGATCGAGCGTACGGCGATGGTGCTGGTCGGGCCCGCACTGGCGGCGGAGGGTTTTCGCGATAGTGCGCTGTACGACCCCGCGTATCAGCGGCGTTTTCGCGGCGTGCCATGAACTGGGCGGAACCCCGATCGTCCGGTCAAATTGCCGGCCGCGTCAAACAGCAGGGTTTCCAGTTCGATGCCGGAGCCTTCGAGCACGTCGGCGGCGGTCTTCCAGGCAAGTTCAGCCACTTTGTCGCCGAGAGCGATACCCTCTGCTTGCGCGAGGGTGAATGCCTCGGCCGCGGTGTTGGCCCCGGCGATTGCATCAGCCAATGCGGGCGCACCTGCGGCCAAGGCAGCGAGTGCGGCAAGGTCGACAGCGCCGCGTTTCGAATGCAGATCGAGCCGCCCCTGGGCCAGCTTGGTCATCTTCGCCACGCCGCCGGCGATGGTCACGCGTGCAACCGGATGGGTGCGCAGATACTTCAGCATACCGCCGACGAAATCGCCCATTTCGATCAGTGCGACGTCTTCCAGACCGTGCAGCTTCTGCACCGCCTGTTCGGAATTGCGGCCGGTGGCGCCGGCGATGTGATCCAGGCCAACGGCGCGGGCAACGTCGATGCCGCGATGGATGCTGTCGATCCAGGCGGCGCAGGAAAATGGAATAACAATGCCGGTGGTGCCGAGGATCGACAGGCCGCCGACGATGCCCAGACGCGGGTTCAGCGTGCTTTGCGCGAGGATCTCGCCGTCCTGGACGGCAATCTCAACGACCAGGTCGGGATTGTCCTGTCCGGTGACCTCGGTCAGCGCCGTGCGGATCATCTGCCGCGGCACCGGGTTGATGGCAGGCTCGCCAGGCGGGATCGGCAGGCCCGGCCGGGTGACGGTACCGACGCCGCGCCCGGCGCGAAAGACAATGCCGTTGCCCGCCATGCCGTGGCGGATGGTAACGCGGACCAGGGCGCCATGGGTCACGTCGGGGTCGTCGCCGGCGTCCTTCACGATCGCGGCGGTCGCACTGTCAGCGTCACGGCACGCTTCCGCCAGCGCGAACGCAACCCGCGCGCCGCGCGGCAGGGTGATCTCCACGGGATCGGAAAACGCGCCGGTGAACAGCGCCACGCAGGCAGCCTTGGCCGCCGCGGTGGCACAGGCGCCCGTGGTCCAGCCACGGCGAAGCGGACGCTCATTCTGCACGGACCCAGCTATATCGGGCCGATCGTGCGGTGTCACGGCAGGGGGGGAGAGCAAGGAAAGCCAGGGGCGGAGCCCCAGGTCCCCCCTAAAGGC
>CAINEA010000742.1 GCA_903847525.1 uncultured Acetobacteraceae bacterium
TGCCGGCGACCTATGGCGGCCTGTCGTCGCGATAAGGCCTGCGCGACGATCCCTATGAGCCGCATGACAACATCATGGCCGGCACCGCCTATATCCGTGAGATGTACGATCGTTTCGGCGCGCCTGGTTTTCTGGCCGCCTATAATGCGGGACCGGACCGGCTGAAAGCCTATCTCGGCGGCAGCGGCGACCTGCCCGACGAGACCATCAATTACGTAGCCCGCGTCGCGCCGAGGCTCGGTCGCGATGTGGCCATGACCGGGCCGCTGGCGGTATACGGCGATCCGTCCGGCGGCGGCAAATCCGGCGACGGCAAGCTGGGCCAGCCCTATGCGATCGCCGCGGTCGAGGCGGCCAGTTATGCCGGGACCGAGGCCGATCGGCCACCGCCGGGTTCGGCGGATCGTGCCTACGACGATCCTGGAACAAGTGTCGCGCACCCTGCCCCCGAGCCCTCACAGTCACCTTCGTCCGCGCCCGTGGTGGATGTACTGGCTCTCACGTCCGCCGCCGGAAACTGGGCAATCCAGGTTGGTGCATATCCGGAACCCAAGGTCGCACAGGCCGCGATCGTCGCCGCGCGCGCGGTGCACGGGGCTGAGTTGGCTGGGGCCGAGGCCTCGATCACGCCGGTGTCGCGGGACAACCGGCTGCTGTATCGCGCGCGGTTAGCCGGGCTGTCCGCCACCGGCGCGGCAACTTCCTGCGAAGCGCTGGCAATGCAGGGGATTGCCTGTTTCCGGGTGCCGCCGGGAAGTTAGATCGGCGTTTCCCGGTCGCGGCTGCCCCCAACGTCACTTCGTTCGGGCGGCGGCGAGTGCCATGGCGGCACCGGCAAAGAAGCCGCCGGTCAGGCGGTTTCTCAGTTTACCATGCGGAGCCAGGAAACTCCGCGCGCGGCTCGCGGCCGTCGCCCAGCCGGTGTCCACCACCAGGGCGATGACCAGAAAGGACGCGCACAAGATCGCCAGCTGGGCATTCAGGTTGTTGGCCGGGCTGACGAACTGCGGAAAGAACGCGCCGTAGAAGAACAGCGTCTTCGGGTTGGTCAGCGAAACCAGGAACGCCTTGGAATAGATGCCGCCTGCCGATTTGGGCGCTGGCCTGACCGCCGTCAGGTCCACCGGCGCCGACCGCCACTGCTGGATCCCGAGATACAGCAGGTAAGCGACGCCGATCCAACGGACGTAATCGAACCACACGCCCATGCGGCCCAGCACCTCGGTCATGCCCAGCGCCGTCAGCGCCAACTGCAACACCATCGCCGAGGCGGTGCCCGCCACCGTCACCAACCCGAACCGTACCCCGTAGGCCAGGCTGTTGGCCACAATCAGCGCCACGTTGGGACCAGGTATCAACATCAGCACGGTAACGGCCGCGACAAACGCCAGGAACAATTGTGTGTCCGGCATCACTGCCTCCTCAGACCTGCATTTCGCCGAGATAGGCTTCGCGGATCATCGGGTTCTCCCGCAATTCCTCCGCCGTGCCCGACAGTACCACCTGCCCGGTTTGCAGCACATAGGCGCGATGCGCGATCGACAGCGCCATATTGGCGTTCTGCTCCACCATGAAGATGGTCGTGCCCTGGCGGTTGATCTCCTGGATGATGTCGAACACCTGCTCGACATACAGCGGCGACAATCCCATGGACGGCTCGTCCATGCAGATCAGCCGCGGATGCGCCATTAGGGCCCGGCCAATGGCGACCATCTGCTGCTCGCCGCCCGACAGCGTGCCGGCCAGCTGGCTCCGGCGTTCCTTCACGCGGGGAAACAGGGTGTAGACACGGTCCAGATCGTCATCGAACTCCGGCCCGCGCTTGCGCGTGTAGGCGCCCATTTCCAAATTCTCGTAGATTGTCATGCGCGGAAACAACCGCCGCGCTTCCAGCACGGGCACGATCCCCCGCCGCACCCGCTCACTGGTCGGCAGCTTCTCGATCGCCACACCGTCGAACATCACCGTACCGGTGGTGGGGCGGACGACGCCCATGATGGTCTTCATCGTGGTGGACTTGCCGCAGGCATTCCCCCCGAGCAGGCTGACGATCTCGCCGCGCCCGATCGAGTAGTTCACGTCCTTCAGCGCGTGCATGTCGCCATAATAGGTGTTGACGCCACGAAACTCGAGCAGCGGATCCGCCGCGAGGCCCGCGCCAAGGCCTTCAAGAGGCATGGTCGTCCTCCATCACGGCGGCGCGGGCGGCGCGGCCGAGATAGGCGGTCAGCACCGCGTCGTTGCGGCGCACCTCGTCCGGCCTGCCCTCAGCGATCCGGTCGCCGTGATCCAGCACAACCACATGATCGGCCAGCCGGGTGACCACGTCCAGCTTGTGCTCGATCAGCAGGATGGTCAGGCCAAGCGCATGCAGGCTCTTGATCTGCTCGGCCAGTTCCAGCGTTTCCGCCGGGTTCATGCCCGCCGTTGGCTCGTCCAGCAGCAGGATCTTCGGGCGGGACGCCAGGGCACGGGCGATCTCCACCCGCCGCCGGTTGGCGTAGGACAGCCCGCTGACGGTCTGGCCGATCCGCGGCAATAGCCGATTACCGAACAGGCCGATGATATCCATTACCCAGTTCGCCGCCGCCGCCTCTTCGGCGCGATTGCCGGGCGTGTGCAGCACAGAGGCGAACGGCCCCGACCGCAGCCGCGCGTGCTGGCCGATCAGCACGTTCTCCAGCACGTTCAGATTCGGAAACAGCCGTATGTTCTGGAACGTTCGCGCCACGCCGCGCTCCAGCACCTGATACGGCGCCAGGCCGAGCAACTCGACGCCCTCGAATTGGATGCTGCCGGAATTGGCCTGGACCAGCCCGGTGATGACATTGAACAGCGTCGATTTGCCCGACCCGTTCGGCCCGATCACCGCGACCACGCCGCCAGCCGGCACCGTCAGGTCCACCGCGTTCAACGCTACCAGCCCGCCAAACTTCACGGTCACGCCGCGCACTTCCAACGCATTGCCCGGTTCCGGCGACCAGCGCGGAATGCGGTCGAGATTGACGAATCCGCCGCGCCGCACCTCGGCATGCTGGGCGGCGTAGCTTAGCGCCGGCATCTTGCGCGTGGCGGGGATCAGCCCGTCGCGGCGGAACAGCATCATCACCACGAGAATGACGCCGAAGATCAGCTGGGTGGAATCGACGAAATCGATCCGGCGCAGCGCCGGCACGCCGATCGCGGCCCCCAGCTGGTGCACCCAGCCTGTCAGTTCCGGCAGAAACCACGTCTGCAGCAACTGCAGCAGCACCGCCCCGAGCACGACGCCCCAGACACTGCCCATGCCGCCCAGCACCACCATCACCAGTAGCATCGAGGAGACGGCGAAATTGAACATCTCCGGTGTCGCCGTCTGCAGCTTGGCGACGAAGAACACCCCGGTCATGCCGGCGAAGGCGGCGCCGATGGCGAAGGCCATCAGCTTGAACCGCGTCAGATTGACCCCCATCGCGCTGGCCGCCGTCTCGTCCTCACGGATCGCCATCCAGGCCCGGCCGATCCGTGAATCCCGCAGCCGCAGACTGACGAAGATCAGCAGCGCCACCAGCCCCAGCCCGACATAGTAATACGGCGTCGCCGACACGCCGAAGCTCTGGCCGAACAGTTTCGGCGCCTGGATACCGTTCAGCCCGGCCGCACCGTTGGTCACGCTGTCGACGTTGCGCGCCACGATCGGCACGATCTCGCCGAACCCGAGCGTGACGATGGCCAGATAGTCGCCGCGCAGCCGCAGCGTCGGCGCGCCGAACAGGATGCCGAAAAACGCCGCGACGATCGCCGCGGTCGGCAGCGCCAGCCAGAACGACAGGGTGAAATGCACCAAATCCGGCCCGCCCTGGTTGATCTTCTCGACCAGCCCCAGCATCGCGAAAGGATCCCAGAAGCCGCTCCACAGCGGCATCACCTGGAAACTCGTGAAGATGCCGTAGTAATACGCCCCGATCGCGAAGAACGCCGCGTAACCGAGATCCAGCAGCCCGGCGAACCCAACGACGATGTTCAGCCCCAGCGCCAGCACCGCGTAGGACATCGCATTGGCGGCCGAGTCGATATCGCCGTCATTGTCGTGGATATACGGAAAGGCCAGCAGCACGGCCGCCAACACCACCAGCCCGAGTGCGCGGCGCCGCTCCGGCGCCATGCCGGCGAGCGGGCGGCCGGCGAAACTCACGAAGCTCCCAGCCAATGCCTTCATCATGATTTGTTCGGGGCAAGCCTGCCCAGCAGGCCGGCGGGACGGAATACCAGCACCAGCACAAGCAGGCTGAAGATCACCACGTCGGACCAGGCAGAGCCGAGCGCCTGGGCGCTCAACGCCTCGATCAAGCCAATCAGCACGCCGCCGAGCATCGCGCCGGGCACATTGCCGATCCCGCCCAGCACGGCAGCGGTAAAGGCGCGCAACCCGGCGGCGAAGCCCATATCGACCTTGGCGAGGTTGTAATACAGCCCGAAGATCATGCCGGACGCACCGGCCAGGGCGGAGCCGATGAAGAACGAGATCATGATCACCCGATCGACCTCCACACCCATCATGCGCGCCGCCTCGGCATCCTGCGCCGTCGCGCGCATCGCCTTGCCGAGCTTGGTGTAGCGGGTGAAGTAGTTCAGCGCGAGCATCAGCACCGCCGCGGTGATCCAGATCAGCACCTCCCGCAGCCGCAGCACCGCGCCGCCGATCGGAAACACCACCGGCGGTAGCGGGTTGGGGAAGTTCTTTGAGTCCGATCCCAGCGTCAGCAACACCAGATTGAACAGCACATACGACACGCCGATCGTCGTGATCATCGCCGCCGGGCCCTTCACGTTGCGCAACGGGCGCAACAGGAACCGCTCGATACCCACGCCGATGAAACCACACAGCACCATGCTGACGGCAAAGCCGGCCAGCAGCGTCAGCACCAGCGGCGCGCCGCTCAGGATCACCGTCTGCCCCGACAACCCCATCGCCTGCAACGTAAGCATGGCGATCATGCAGCCGACCATGAACACGTTGAAGTGCGAGAAGTTGATCAGCTCCATGATGCCGTAGACCAGGGTGAACCCAAGGGCGAGCAGCGAATACATCGCCCCCAGGCTAAGGCCGTTGATCAGTTGCTGAAGAAACAGATCAACGGCGGTCATCCACGGTTCATTCCCGCGCCACAGCCCAGAACCATCAGGACTGGGTCATCGGCGCCACGCCCACGTATTTGTATTGCGAGTCCGGATCGTCGAGCGGGTGTTTGTCGTCCTTGCGGATCTGGAACACGCTGATGATCTTGTTCTTCAGGTCGCCATTCTCATCGAACTGGATGGGCCCAAGCAGGCTGTCAGGCAGCGTCACGCCCTGGATCGCGTCGCGCACCGCATCGCGGGCGACCGGCTTGCCGGTGGCAGCGACCTTCTTCGCGGCCTCCACGATCACTTGCGCAGCGGTGTAGCAGGTCACGGTGTAGTCGTCCGGGTAGATCTTGAACCGGGCGAAGTAGCGGTCGCGGAAACTCGCGGTCTTCGGGTCCTCGGTCACGTGCGGCGAGGCGACCGTCGCATACCAGCCATCGACCGCCGGGAAGCCCGCGCCCTTTAACAAGTCGGCGGTCTGCATCCCATCCCCGCCGGCCTTGATCATGTTCGGAATGATTTCATAGGCCTGCTTGGCCAGCTTCACGCCGGCTTGGCCGACCCCGCCATAATACAGCGCATCCGGCGCGGCGGCCTTGATCTTCGTCAGGGTCGCCGAGTAGTCCGCCGCCTTCGGATCGAGCCGGTCGCGACCCAGCACCTTGATCCCGCGTGCCTCGGCCTGCCGCTGGTAGGCATCCGCCAGCCCGACGCCGTAGGCGCCGGAATCGTCGAGGATGTAGACCGATTTAATCTTCAGCGTGTCCGCCATGTAGTTGGCCATGTTCGGGCCCTGGAAGGCGTCCGTGGCGACGGTGCGGAAATAAATCGCCTTGCCGGAAGGCCGGTACTGGGCGGCGAATTTCGGATCGGTGATGTCCGGGTTGGTCGAAGACGGCGTGATGATCGCCAGATTTCCGGCGCTCAGTATCGGCGACATGGCCTTGCCCGCCCCCGACATCTGCGGGCCGATCGCCGCGACGTAGTCCTTGTCCGAAACCATCTTGCGCGCATTCGTCGCCGCCTGGGCCGGATCGTACTGCCCGGCCGTCGCGGTGGCGTCGTCGAACTTGACCAGATCGAACGTAACGCCCGGAACCGCGTGCGCCGCATTGGCCTCCTCGAACGCCAGGATGGCACCGTTGGCTATGCGTGCCGCCGATTCGGCGTCGGCCCCAGTGAACGAAAGATTGATCCCGACTTTGACGGTCTGGTCCGAGGCATGCGCCGCCCGGGAGCCGAGGATTGCCGCGGAGGCAACCCCGGTTGCGATCCTGAAGGTAGAGCGGCGAGTAATCATGAGGTCAAGCTCCTCTGATGGGTGTGTGCGGGACCGATCGTGCCAGCGATGAAGAACGATGATCCCGTCATGCCCTCAACGCAAGTCTGTATCCCGCAATAATTAGGGGTAGATCCCGGGCAACGGAGCGTTTTCGCACGGAGGCTTCGATTTGCACCCTGAAGTCCTATCATGGCACGGTTCGATCGTGGGCGGATGGTTTACAGGAATTGACCGAGATGCGTCGCTGATCGCTTCGGAGTTTGCATGCGAGGCGTGATTTTTGTGTTGAGTGCGGTCCTGCTGCTGACCGGTTGTGCCACTACGTTCTTCGATATCCAGACAGTGGCGACAGATACGCGGCTTTATGGCTCGATCTATCCGTACTATGTCGAATTTTGCGCCCTTTCCGAATTCAAGAAGCTACCTGGCTCATCGGTTGATATCGACAGCGGCGGGCCTGGCGGGCATTCGGTTCTCTATCTCAACGGTGTCTGCAAGGCGAAGGATGCAGACTATCCGGTGATCGAGGTCTGCGACGGAGAACCGTCACCGGACCAGGGCGTCGGGCTCAGCGTGAACGCGCATTATCGCAACGCCAACTGGATCGCGACAGAGGGGCGGGATTTCTTCTTTCACGGCGGCATGGCCCCCGGCGAACCGCTGACCGCTTCGGCCTATGCGCGGACCCAGGAACGCGCCAAGGCGATGGGGATCCTTGACGGCATACAGTTTCATGAAGACGTGATGCGTGACAAGCCGACCGCGATGTCTGCACGTGACTATATGTACGAACTGTCCGCCGCGACCGACTACGCGATTTCCTTTGGCCGCGACCGCTACTGCGCGCGCGTGCCGATCGACCGCGAGAGGATGCGCGGCGTGGTGGCCTATCTGAACCGCGTCAACGCTCCTTATCGCAGTGGCGCACGCCGCTTCGAATGGGACGTGCTGCGCGACAATTGCGCCCATCTGACGCACAACGCGTTGGCAACGGTCGGAATCTGGCAGCCCTGGCCGACCGATCGGTCGCTGCTGGTTTCAGCGTTCGATTTTCCGGTGCCGAAGAACGAATTCGTAAACCTGATGCGGCGTACGAACGACCTGCCGATCGATGATCCCGCCGCGCTGCATAACGATGGCGACCTGCAAGCGGCGCTGCGGGAACGGGATTGGATCGCAACCCGCCCCGGCGCGCTGGCGGAGGCCGAGCGGGCGGTTCCGGTGAATGCCCTGTACGGCACCGATCTACGGCTGATTTTCTATGACGACCCGGTTTTTGGGCGCTACCAGCGGGATTTCGAGGCGATATTCAGTGAGCCGCGCTACACCGATCTGCGCGCGAACCTGGCGTATTTCGCGGCGCGGTACGATCGGATCCTGGCTACGCGTCCAGCATCGGCGGGAAGGGCAAGCGACCCGGCACACGCGACGTTCGATGGGCTATACTATGATCACATCGCCCGTGAGCGGGCATCCCTCGAAGCCGTTCGTGCCAAATTGTCGCGGATCCAAGGATAGAAAGCCGCCGTCTATGCATCCGCTGCATCTGAGCCATCTGTGCGTCGCCACCAGCCTAGGCAACGGCCTTGATCCGCTACTTGCCGCCCTGCAGTCCGGGCGTGGCGGATTGCGGCCCTGCAGTTTCGAATCCGCGGTTTTGCCGACCTATACCGGTGCGATCGATGACCTGGACAATATGCGGCTGGACGGGGAATTTGCCACGTTCGACTGCCGCAACAATGCGCTGGCCGAGTTGGCACTGCGCCAGGACGGCTTCGAGGCGGCGGTGGAGCAGGCGCGCCAGCTTTATGGCGGCGACCGGGTCGGCGTGTTCCTGGGCACCAGCACCTCCGGACTTCTGGAGGCGGAGCACGCCTATCAGTCGCGCGATCCCGTGACCGGCGCGTTGCCGGTCGGATTTCGCTACAAGACGACGCATAACACCTACTCCCTTGCCGCATTCCTGCGCCGGCGCCTGCGGCTTTCCGGGCCATCGCTGGTGGTATCCTGTGCCTGTGCCTCCACAGCCAAGGCGTTCGGCAACGCGGCACGGATGATGGCGGCGGGGCTGTGCGACGCCGCGATCGTGGGCGGTGCCGATACGCTGTGCCTGACCACGCTGTGCGGCTTCGCCGCGCTCAATCTCACCGCGCCCGGGCCGTGCCGCCCCTGTGATGCCAGCCGCGACGGCATTTCGATCGGCGAGGCCGCGGGCTTCGTGCTGCTGGAAAAAGCCACGCCAACGCCCGGCGACGTGATGCTATTGGGCATAGGCGAGAGCAACGACGCGTATCACATGTCCTCGCCGCATCCCGAAGGCGCGGGCGCGCGGCTGGCCATGGAACTGGCGCTGACCTCCGCCGGGCTCACTCCGGGCGATATCGACTATGTCAATTTGCACGCCACAGCGACCCTTGTCGGTGACGCGGCCGAGGACCGGGCGGTGTTCGATGTGTTCGGCGCGGCCACGCCCTGCAGTGCCACCAAGGGCCTGACCGGCCATGTGCTCGGCGCCGCCGGCATCCTCGAGGCGATTATTTCGGCACTCGCCATTCGCCATCAGTTCGTTCCGGGAACCGCGAACACGACGAGGATCGATCCGTCCTTCCGCTGCCGCCATCTGCTGGACAGCGCACCTTCGATGGTGCGGCGGGTGATGAGCAACTCGTTCGGCTTCGGCGGCAGCAATTGCAGCCTCGTGCTCGGCACGGGGGCGAACGCTTGGCTCGGCGCAGCCGGATGATGCGGGTGTTCGTTAACGGCATCGGCCTGCTCGGCCCCGGGCTGCCCGGATGGGCCGCGTCCCTTCCCGTGCTGCGCGGCGAGGCGCCGTTTCAGCCGGCGGATGTCCTGCTGCCGGCTGTGGCGCAGCTGCCCGCGGCCGAGCGGCGGCGGACCGGAGCGGCGGTGAAGCTGGCGATCGCCGCCGGGCTCGAGGCGCTGGCGCAGGCCGGGCGCGATGCGGCGGACATGGCCACGGTATTCACGTCCTCGGGCAGCGATGGCGAAACGATCGACGCGATCCTCACCGTGCTCGCGACCGAGCGGCGGGAGGTTTCGCCGACCCGGTTCCATAATTCGGTGCACAACGCGCCCTCCGGCTATTGGGCGCTGGCCTGTGCCGCCACCGCACCCAGCACCAGCCTGTGCGGTTTTGATGGCAGCTTCGCCATCGGGCTGCTCGACGCGGCGGTGCAGGCCACCGTCGAGAACCGCGCCGTGACGCTGATCGCCTACGACCTCCCGTATCCCGAGCCATTGCATTCGGCGCGGCCGATCGGCGCGACCTTCGCGGCCGCCCTTGTGCTGACGCCGGATCGCACGGCGCGCAGTCTGGCCGAACTCGGCATCGGACTGGAACATGGCGTTGCATCCGGTACGGCGATGCCTGACAGGCTCCTGGAAGCATTGCGCCTGGGCACCCCGGCCGCTCGCAGCCTGCCGCTGCTCGGCGCCATCGCGCGTCGCGCCGGCGCCGTCGGCATTGAGGGGATCGACGGCGCGATCGTTGCCGTCGATGTCACGCCGCCATGACCGGTTCGGCAAAGCTGGGCCAGGGGAAGATCGGCCACGCCGAGATCGCCGCCCTTATTCCGCATGACGGGGCGATGTGCCTGCTCGACGAGGTGGTCTGCTGGGATGCCTCGCATATCCTCTGCCGCAGCGGCTCCCATCGCCGGGAGAACCATCCGCTGGCCCGGGACGGACAGCTCCCGGGTATCTGCGGAGTCGAATATGCCGCGCAGGCGATGGCGGTGCATGGCGCGTTGTCCGGAACGGGTGGAACGACGCCCGCCAGCGGCTATCTGGCCAGCCTGCGCGACGTGGCATGCCATGTCGCGCGGCTTGACCGGCTCGAAGGCGACCTGGAGATCGAGGCCGAACAACTGCTCGGCGAAGCCGGGCGGGTGATCTACCGCTTCGCGATCCATTGCGATAGCCGACCTGTGCTTTCCGGCCGTGCCGCCGTGGTGCTCGGCATGCCCGTGCCAGGCGTATCGCCATGAGGCGGGCACTGGTGACCGGCGGCAGCGGGGCACTGGGAGCGGCGATCTGCCGCCGGCTGGCCGCGGCCGGGCACCATGTCTATGTCCATGCCCATGACGGCGTCGCGCGGGCCGAGGAGGTGGCCGCGGATATCGTGGCGCAAGGTGGTTCGGCCGGGATGATCGCATTCGATGTGACCGATCCGGATGCGGCTGGAGCTGCGCTGGCGGGCGTGCTCGCCGGCGGGCCCATCGAGATCCTGGTCAACAACGCCGGCATCCATGACGACGCGGTGATGCCGGCGATGCGTCCGGGGCAATGGAATTCGGTGATCGACGTGTCGCTCAACGGCTTCTTCAACGTCACGCAACCCCTGTTGATGCCGATGATCCGTCAGCGCTGGGGGCGGATCGTGAATATCTCTTCGGTCAGCGCGATTGCCGGCAATCGTGGCCAAACCAATTACGCCGCCGCGAAGGCCGGGCTGAACGGAGCCACCCGCTCCCTGGCGCTGGAACTGGCCAGCCGTGGCATCACCGTCAACGCCGTTGCCCCCGGCATCATCGCCTCGCCGATGGCCGATGCGGCTTTCGGGAAGGAGCAGATCGACCGCCTGGTGCCGATGAAGCGGGCGGGCACCGCGGAAGAGGTGGCCGAACTGGTGCAGTTCCTGGCGTCAGACCATGCCGGCTACATCACGGCGCAGATCATTTCGATCAATGGTGGAATGATCTGACGGCCGCCATCGCCAGCCGCGCCGGCATCTCCACCAACAGACGCAGGAACATGAAAGTCAGCAGCAAATTGTCGCGCAGATAGTGGAAATGCGACACGCCGCCCTGATCCGGGCGAAAATAGCGCACATGAGTGGGGAAGTTGACCGGACGCACGCCCATCCAGCACAGCCGGATGGCGGCCTCGGGGTCGAAGTCGAAGCGGCGCATCCAGCGCGTGGCGCGGAAAGCGCGCAGCAGCGGCGCGATCGGGTAGACGCGCAGGCCGAACAGCGAGTCGCCAACACCGGCCCACAGGGTTACGATGTTGGCGATGAGATTGGCGATCCGCCTGCCGGCCACGCGGATGCCAGGGGCGCTGGCATCGAAGATCGGGCTGCCCAGCACCATCGCATCGGGCCGCGCCGCGGAGATGGCCATCAGTCGGGGAATATCGGCCGCGTCGTGCTGGCCGTCGGCGTCCAGGGTCAGCACGTGGGTGAAGCCTTGCGCCTGTGCCAGACGCAGGCCGTGCAGCACTGCGGCGCCCTTGCCCAGGTTGCGAGCCAGCACGAAGACCGAGAGATCCGGATCATCCTCGGCACGACGCCCCAGCGTCTGCGCCGTGCCATCCGTGCTGCCGTCGATCACCACCCAGACCGGCCGCCAGACCCGGCGCGCTGCTGCCACCGTCTCGAACAGCTTCGCTCCGGTGTTGTAGCTTGGGATCAGGACCAGTTGCGTGCCCGCTCCCGGGTCGGTCATTCGGTTGGCCGTGCGGTTGGAGGTGCGGTGCGATGTACCGTTCAGGCCGGCTGCATCGAGTTGGCGCGCCGGAGCGCAGGACCGCCGCAAATCACCCGGACATCATATTCCCTGTTGTCGGACTGGATCGCTGCACTCGCCAAAACTGCATCCTGGAGTAAAATTATGGAAAAACCGACGGAACGGGGCTGAATGGTCTTTCGATCGGCGCATGGCCTGCAACTCGGCAGACAGCGGCCAAGCCGAACGATGCGACAAATCACAGGCTGACAGGGAACATAACAGCCTATAAAACATCCTGTTTACGCACTTTTCTCAGCTTCTCTTTCGTGGCACATATCGTGAACATTCGATTTAGCGAGGCAGGGACGATGGCTCGAAACAAGGTGCAATTCCAAAAGGGTCTCAGCGAA